>NZ_JBKQQD010000274.1:0-6599 GCF_052144515.1 Mycobacterium sp.
CCCATCTGCGGTAGGCTTTCGACCTGCTGCCGGTGCACTCGCCGGCGACCGGGCTGTGGCGCAGTTTGGTAGCGCACTTGACTGGGGGTCAAGTGGTCGCAGGTTCAAATCCTGTCAGCCCGACGCAGGTCAGAGGGTGTTTTCGGCCTTGTCGCTCGGTCATTTTGACGGTTTGACCCACACGGTTGACCCACACCAGCTCCGCGATGCCGCTGGCCAGCAAACACTGCCTTGACCTGTGGCCGGGCGGGTCGGGCAAAACACCGCTCGGGCCTCCCCAATGGATTGGGCGACGAGCCCGCTATTGATCGGCCTGTGGCGGGGTGGGCGCTTGCGGCGGCCCTGGTTGCATCAGCTGGGGCTGCTGCACCACAAGGAACGCCTCGACAGCCGTTTGGTCCGGTAAACCCTCGACACCCACTCGCCATTCATATCTACCGGGCGGGAGTGATGTGCCGCCAGCGATGTTGATAGCTAACGGCGCACGCATCGGGGTGCCGTGAATCGCACCGGGTGGCCGACCAGCTTCTATTTGCGCCTCGAAGTGGACCGGCTGAGGACCAAGCGGCCCTGGAATCGCCACCGGCTGGCCATCCGCTGTCACGAGGTCGCACATCAGCTTGTGGGGTTGGTTCGTTTCATTCCAGTCAATATCTAGGAAGACCACTACCGCTATCGGGGGCAACGGCGTTGGGCATGTCTTCCACCCCAAACCCAGCGCGCTGATGGTGCCTTGCGGGTCTGACTCGGCAAAGCGCGCCAGGAGCAGAGTAATTTTCACGTCCGCATCAGACGCACGGTAGCGACAGTGGCCGCACCTGCGGTGGGCCGACCTGTACTGCCGACACAAACGCGCCTTCACGCTTCTCTGAAGACGTCTCAGGGTCAGGTTGGTACCGGAGAACGGGAATCGCCACCGCTGACAACGACGTGACAAACATGTTCAGGCCGGGCACGTTGCACGGTACCGGCGTGTTGTCCTCCCACTGCATATGCAGGAAGGCAAACCGGCCATCTTCGGACAGGTGATCCACCACGCCGACAAATTCCATATCTTCGGCGGGGTCGAACGCTTCAACCTCATCGCCCACATGCAGAGGCTCGCTTGCCCGCTTCAGGTTTGCCCTGATCAAGCCATCTTTTACCGTGGTGCTGAAGTCGACCTTTACGCGCTTCATTTCGACCTCTTCCTCTTGCCGCCGGTTGGGTTGGCTACCGGTTCATCAAAGCAGTCGATGAACGCCTGTAGCGTGGATTCTTGCACCGGTTCCGCCAGCACTGCATGGTGATGGGTAAATCGCTGCCCACCCGATGTGTCCAGTATCGGCTCGAAACCTTGCTCCCGCAACTTCGAAACCGTCGTGACCTGCACTTTTGTGTGAACAACTTCGCTTTCGGCGCAAAGTTCGTGAAGGCTCATGCCGGGTTCTGTGTCGCTGCGCTTGGAGTCGCAGAAAACCGAGATCACCGCGCCGTCGCCATCCTCAATCGCCTCGTCCACCTTCGTCTTCAACACTCCAACGTCTCGCGACGTTCCACCCCTGACCACCAAGGCGTCGGGGTGTAGGGCCATGAGTGGAATGTACCGAGCGAGTCCCTGGCCTTCGGCCATATGCCCACCAGTGGGCCGCGCCGGGCGACCCGCAACTGCCCGGCCCAGATCCAGTGCCAGATCTGATACGGCGTCGGGATGGGGGGCACCGATCAGGCCGGGGTCGTCGTCGCTCCTTGTCCTTCGGACTGCGGTGCTGTGCGGCGGCGTCGCGGCTTGGTGGTGCGGCGGCTAGCCTGGCGGGTGCTGGCAGGCTGCCGACGCGGGTAATGCCGGTGCCTTGGAAAGGAACTCGCGGGCATCGTTGAGCAGATTCTGCAACGTGTCGATTCCCATGCTGTCCGATGGTGGCCAGAGCCAGAAGTAAGTTCCACGCTCGGCGCTGCCAGGCGGGCTACCGTAGCGCAGATCGGCCTCGGCGCACACGGCGGTGATCTTGGCCCGCAGCTCCATCTTGACTGCCCGGACCTCGTCCTCGTCCCACCATTTCACCGGCCTCACCGATGCGCACGACGCCCAATGGCCGGTGATGCATCCGACCCCCACGAACCCGCAGTCCGGGCACGGGTCGGCTTGCTTGGTCTGCACCCTGCCGCAGTCCGGGCATCGCGTCGGCTCATCGGGCGGCCTTGAGGTAGTATTGCTCATCCAGTTGTTCCCATCCATCCAGTGATCAGCGCCTAGCCCTTTCCCTGCCAGGATCAATGGGCTTGGCGCTGTTTCTTATTCCATGGGCACAGTGTACGGGAGAGCTAACCGAATCGCATTGCGATTAGCTGATTTTCGGGCCGTGAGCGTGTAACCCGTAGTTGCCCAAGGCCGGAACGCACCCGGACCCGCCTGGCGGGAGAGTAGCCGCAACCAAGCGGGAACCGGGTACGTCTTTTGTGACTGCGACAGCAGGCCATACGGGTAGCCGTGCCGAGCCACGCCCCACACCATCGAAGCTAACCAGGCGACCCGGTGTGGGAGGTCTATTGAGTTGTCGGACAACCGGTTTCAGCGGCCCAGGTTTCGCACAGATGAGATCTTGCTCGGGTCCAACTTGGCGAGAACTCGAGGATCTGCGGGCCGACCGGCTGCGGCGCACCGCTCCAGGTATGCCGCCGTGTGGTCGACTATCGTGCTGCAGATCAATTCCTCACGCTGCTCCTGCTGTGCCGCAGCGTATTCCGGCGACTTGGCGGTCAGCGCCCGGTCGACAAACCCGATGTCCTCGTAGCCCCTCGCCTCGAAGTATTTCGGGAACCGCTGGGCGTAGACCGCGACCTCCTCTGGGTCGGCGGCGTATTCGATGGCCTTGGCTGCCGCCGCCGCCGCCGCGCCGACGCTCTCTTTGCTGTCGAGCACCTTGCTTTCGGCGTCCCAGATGGCCTGCTCCCGAATAAGTTTCGCGACATCATCGCTCTTGGATGTGAAAGCAGCCCGCTCCGCTTCGACTTTGCGCTCGGCCTCGGCCCGCCGCTCTGCCATGAACTGCCGACAGGTGCCGGGGATCTGGGCGTCGGTCGTCTCGCCGAACTTTGCCTTCTCGGCGGCGACGAACCTGCCGATCACGTCAGGATCGGCCACGCCCAACGTTTTTGCGTGCTCCTCGGCCAGAGCTTCCGCCTGCGCGTTGAAGTTCCGCTGCTGCTGCGGCACCCGGCTCATCGAGTTGTAGGCCGATTGTGCCGCATCCCAGGCTGTCTGGTCGCCGGATAATGCGGCGGCTGCTGCGTCCTGACGCTGCTGCGCCGCCGCGTGTGATGCCGCTTGCTGCGCAGCCTGCTCGTTCGTTAATCCGCTGACAGTGAATTCTGTCATTGCTGCTCCTCACTTTTCGTGACTGGCCGCATCGTCATAAAAGCGTCGAGGTCGGCCTGCTTAAAGCGCAGATGGTTGGAGTCGCCCACGTAGTAGCCCTTCAGTTTGCCGAGGGTCGTATATTTGCGAATAGTGGACTCGACCAATTGAGTTGCAGCGCAAACATCTTCAAGCGTGAGCCACGGGTCGACCGGCGTCGGCTGGGACGGCTGCCAACGAAAGCTAGCCTGCCGCGATGCCTCGCTAGCACTTAAAGACATCACGCCCCCAAAGTCTTGCCGCCAGCCCCGGCATTGCTGTCAGGGTTGTTGTCGCCAGTCACGCTGGTCCGTACCAGCTTGTCGGCGCTGCCGATGCTAAAGCCAGCCGAGCCGCCTGGTTTCACACCGGACGCATTTTGCTTGGCCCGCTGGTATATCTTCACGTCGGAGTTGGCACTCTCGCGACCGACTGAGGTACTCATGCGCTCGGACGGCTCGGGCGCTCGATAGTCAGGATTCCGGTTGCCGGTCATCGGATCGGTTGCCGATTCGACGCTGGCCCCGTCGCCGCTGGACAGGGCGTTGCCGGGAATGGCTGCGGGAAACCCGCCGAATTTCACAGACACAAGAAACCTCGCAATGGGTGCGTAGGAATCAGGACACGGCTCCCATTGCGGGTGCTCAACCGGCGCTGCACTCGGATTGCCCGGTGGCCTGCACACTGCGGCACAGACTTCGGCTCGCTTGCCTTACCGAGATCGTACGCCACTCAGCGTCGTTGTGCGCCGTCATGCGCCGCCGGGCGGCATTGGCCTACGCGGTGGGGTCAGCCCATGATCGTCGCGAACTGATCACACGGCTCGTCTGTCGGCTGGACGAGATCATCGGCCCGCACCCGCACGCTGATCTTCGAATCGGCCAGCCATGGTGGTGAATCTGGCGGCGTCGTCAGCATCGAACGTCGCACGACAACCGGCTGGCCATACAACAGCTTGGTCAACAGCTCCGACTTCTGCGGATTGGCGCGAGCTTGCGCCTCCACGGCGGCCCGGTCGGCGGCGACCTCGGCTTGGCCTTCCAGAGACCAATCCAACCTCCGCAGATCGATACTGACCACAGCCTTCCGCTGATGCAGGATCAGGCCCGCGTAAGCACCCGGCACCCGGAACACGTCCTCGGCTGGATTAATCCCACGGGCCATGGCTATGCGTCCTTCAATCCCTCACGCGCCAGGCGGGCGTTCCAACTGGCCTGGCCCGCGCGCACTTTGATCGGGTTCTTCGCCGCCGTGCCCGCGCTCATCTGGATACCGCCCAGGCATCGGGTGAGTACCAGTGTGGTGCTGCGGATCTCGGACAGCAGCGGGCTTGGCCGCACGGTGCCGTGCTTGTCGGTGAAGGTCATGCCCTCGACGGCCACGATCTTCTCCAACTCGGCGATCCGGTCTGCGGCGGCGCGGGCACGGTCCAGCAGCTCGGTTTCGCGGGCGTCGGGCGCGAGGTGCTGCTCGCGCAAGTCGGCGACCACGGCGGCCACCAAGGCGTCCCCGGCAGACTTCTTCGTCATAACACCAAGCTTACGGCCGAGTTTCCGGATCGCTCAGACTGACTGAGTTTTGCAAATGATGCTCGTCACCCGAACTGGAATAACCGCTGTCGGTTAGCGGGGCGGGCATAGCCTCCTACAACCTTTGAGTGAGAGGTATTGTTACGGCCAGCAGTTCCCAAGGATGCGGCCATGTGAGAGGAACGGCAACAGAAAATGGCAGACGACGCCAGCTCGTTGAGTTTCCTCAGACGACGCCCTTGGTGGTTCGTGATAGGTCTGGCTGGCGTTGCTGGCTCGTTGTGGGGGAAGCGCCTAGGCGAGGACCGTCCACTTCTGGGTTATATCGTTTTCATCCTTGGCCTAGTGCTTATCGCGATCGGTCACGGCTGGGTTATCAACTGGGCGTATGTTCGTCTTGCCGGTCATCATCAGCGGCCACCAGGGCGTCCCCGGCGGATTTCTTCGTCATAACACCGAGCCTACGGCCCGGTTTTCCGAATCGCTCTGCTGGAACAGCCAAACCATTTAGCTGCCCTGGCCGAGCGGGCTGAGATCCCCACCGCCCTCCGCCCCGTACCCTCCCCTTGGCGTCGAGGGGATGGCCGACCACCCTTCAGTCCCATCTCACGATGGCGAGCGACATTGCGACGCAACCACTTTGGTGCTCACACCATTGGCGCGGATCGTTGTGCCAGAGCATGATTCAGCATAGGTCACGGATGGTGCCGTCTCACCCTCTGATGCCTCACCCTCCGAGCCTGGAAACGCAGCGTGGCACACCATGAGTCGCGCCATGAGGTGGGTCGGCGTGGCTGCCCTTTCAGGCTGGACCCTCCATGCGGCATTGCCGTGTCGGTGCTGCTCACCACTGCTCACCACTGCTCCACCATGCGCGGGCATCTCTGGGCATTGAGGTTCTACCCGCATGGCCCATCTGATCTAGAGGATGGTCTCGATACGTTTCGGGATACCGACCGCCTTGAACTTCGGCACCACCGCTGCAGCCAGCACACCATGTCTTCGCATTGCGGGCATCTCCACCGCATGGCCGGATGCCAAATGGGCCTCGATGCTCGCCTTCGTACTACTGCATTTGACGCAGCTCGCTTGATAATTGGCGTCGGTATCGTCGGCACCGCCGAGTCCTAAAGCAATGATGTGGTCGAGGACTTCCGCCGTGAAAGTGCATCCCTCCCACTGGATTTCGCAGCGGTATCCGGCGTTGGCGAAGATACGGGCCTGGCGGTTGCGGTGATCCGCCGTGCCGCTGCGCTTCTTGTCCGACCCTGCCCATTGCTTCTCTCGGCGGTGGGCCAGACAGTATCGGGAACCAACCTCGGCGAGCTTGGGGCATTGCGGCGCTCCACAGATTTTCCTGGCCCGAGGACTCATTGATTCACCCGTCTGCGCCGCCGCGCCACGTCGACTTGCCCGCCGAAATCTTGCCCGCCCCAGACTCCCGTGAGCGCCTCGCGTTGCCTGCGGGTCATCTCCCGAATCTGGCGACGGCAGGCCAGCAGCGCGGGACATGACCGGCATAGGGCGAGCGCGGGCGCTGGATCGTTGCCGCCGTCGAATGGTCGTGGGTTGCGGTAGCAGGCTGCGCCGTCGAGCCGGGGCGTTGAGCGGATGATCGAGGCGACCAAATCCTCCCAGCCGGTCGGATGATCCGCACGCTGAGGCCAGAGGCTGACCTGGCTGTCGATGGCTTT
>NZ_JBKQQD010000275.1:0-6680 GCF_052144515.1 Mycobacterium sp.
GCAGTTCCCGGTGACCACCGTGGTGACCCCGTGGCCGCTCGATGGCTCGAGCAGGCTGTCCCAGCTCACCTGGCCGTCGTAGTGCGTGTGGATGTCGACGAAGCCGGGCGCCACCAGTCGCCCCGTGGCATCGATGGTTTCGGCGGCCTCGGCCATTTCCAAACCACCCATCTCGGGATCGCCGGCGCCGCGGCGGACAACGTCGACGATCTTGCCGTCTTTGATGCCGATGTCAGCGCGATAGCGCTCGGCGCCCGTGCCGTCGACGACCGTGCCACCGATGATCTTCAGGTCGAACATGGGACCCTCCTTGTCGACGACCCTCAGTATTTCGCTACGCTAAGTAGCGTAACTGCTGTGGCGGCCATGGCAATAGGTCCAGCCGAATTCGGCCGGCTATAGAGAACTCTTCAGTGCCGCCACGGTCTCCAGGTCGTCAAGCGCTGCGACACCGCGACGCAACCCTTCCATGGCGATGTCTTCGACCTGCATACCCCCCATTCCCGCGGTGATCAGCGGGGCCACATAGGCGTACAGCGCGCCCTGCCGGTACCGCAGCCACAGGTCGTCGCGGTCCAGGTCGGGTCCGCCGGCCGCTGCGAGCGCGCGTCGGTAATCGTCGAGTAGGTCGCGCTGTGCTACTCGGCGGTCCTCCGGCGTCAGACTGGTGACCAAGGTGTAGGCCAGTTCGCGGGAGGGGTGCCCGCGCCGCACCGCCTGCCAGTCCAGAAGTCCCGGCTTGCCGTCGCGGAAGTACATGTTGCCGGGGTGTGCGTCGCCGTGCATCACCGTATGAGGGGGGGTGTCGATGAGCGCGGCGACTACGCGGTAGTTGTCGGCGATGAAGCTGCCCGTATCTACCGGGAGAGCGGTGCGCTCGGCGAGCCGCTTCATCGAGGCCTTCATCAGCGAGCCGGTCAACAGGGACGTGGCGTCGCCCGACGGCGTGTGCAGCCAGCCCAGCGGCCCGCGCCCGGAGCGCGGCAACCGATCCCAGAAAGTGGCGTGCAGGCCGGCCAGCAGTTCGACGACGAGGCTCGCCTGGTCGACCGAAATCGGGTGCAAGGTATCGGGAAATTCGCATGACTCGGTGGGCAGGTCCTCCAACACCAGCAGGTAGCGGCCCGTCCAGGCGTCGAATGCGGCGCCGTAGGCCCGCGGGACACCGCTGACTTGCGATGCGAGTTCACTGTAGAAACGGACTTCGGTGGGCCCGAGCCGACCCAGTTCGCCCATCAATCGGGTGACGGCGGTGGCTGCCGCCAGCTTGACGAACACCGACTCGGGCACACCGTCTCCCGCGAGCGCCAGCCGGGCCCGCGACGACGTCCCTGCGTCGCTGCCCACAACACTGACCGAGCGGACCGTGGTGCCCATGACGGCGGACAGGATCGCGGTGTCGATTTCGCCGACCGCGCGCGGCAACCCCGCTCGGCCTCCCAGCACCGCGTCAGCGGTCACCCGGCCGACACCACGGGCCAGGTGAGCGGCCAGAGCAATGATTGAGAAGGCTTGCCCCACAGGACTTTCCATATGCGTCCATTCGGTTGGCGACGTCGGTTACGGGCGGCCGGGGGCGCCAAACGTCGATAGTGCGTCGTGAGACAAAACTTACTTAGCGTCTGGACATAGGACAATACGTGGTTATTGTCTGATCTGTGGCACCAGGGCGCGCACTACAAATTGGTCGACGAATTCGCGTTTGTCGGCCAGCGAGCGGTACCGCCAGGAGGGGGTCAGCAGGAACAACGTGGTGGTGTGCAGCCACTGGACGAGCGACCGAGGATCGAGGTCGTCGTGGAGTCGCCCGGCGAGCTTCCAGCGCTTCAGCAGCGGCCCGTAATGACTCAATAGCAACTCCACGATGGGTTCCGAGCCCTTCTCGAGGGCTGTGGCCACGGCAGTGCTCTCGGCGGCGAACAGCGCTTCGTTCAGTGGATTGCCGTCCACCGACTCGACGCGCGCCAGGACCATTTCCGGCACCGACCGAACCGGGTCTTCGGGAGCGGGCAGCGAACGCACCAGATTCGCGAGCGCGTTGTCGACGCGCTTCAGCATCAGACCCAGCAGGACTTCGTCGCGGCCGGGGAAGTACCGGTACACGGTGGACCGTGAAACCCCCGCCTCGTCGGCCACTTCACCCATCCGAACCTGCGTGTTGCCGCGGCGCAGGATGCACCGTCCCGCGGCGTCCAGGATGCGTTTGCGGGCTTCCTCGTCATCGAGGATCGCGCGCTCGTCACCCCACCACCGGCTCGGTTCCATGGCGCCGATGTTACGGGATGCGTTGCGCTAGGGAGCATCTGATCCGCCTGGAGCCTTCCCCCGCACGCTTTCCGCCGAATCCCGTTGCAAGCCAGCCTATTCGCCAGCCAGAGAGGCCGATCATGGGTTACTCCGCCGCCGACGAGTCGTTCACCCACCAGCTGCCGACGACCTTTGATCAGGTGCATCATCCCGATCCCACGTGGTCGGATCGCTGTTATTTCTTCGCCGCGTCGCCGGACGGCATGATGTTGCTCGCGAGCGGCTACGGCAACAACCCGAACACTGGCACCGGTTTGGGTTATGTCAAGGTCACTCTCGCCGACGGCCAGCATTGGGACCTGTTGTCGGGCCGGCCTGTGGCCGGCGACGACCGCGGTGACCTGAGCGCCGGCCCCATGCGCTGGAGCTGCGTTGAGCCGCTGAAAAAGTGGCGCCTGGACGTCGAGCCCAATGCCTCGGGAATCGAGTGGGAGCTTTACTACGAGCCCACCGCCCCCATGTGGGAGCTGCTGCCGATGAAGGTGCGAGACGAAGACGGCCGATTGCTGGCTGATATGTATCACATGAAGGAACCGGGGCGTTGGACTGGTTGGGTCAAGATCGACGGTGAGCACATCAGCGTTGACGGTTTTCATGGCGGCCGGGACCGTACTTTCGGCGTCCGCGTCTCCGACAAGATCGACTTCTGGCTATGGCTGGATGCGGGCTTCGAAGACCGCGCCATCGAAGCATGGGTCATCGAATCATCCGATGGCACAGTCAACTACGTTGACGGCGGGATCACGCATGCGGATGGTACCCTGTCGAGGCGGTTCGTCAAGATCGAGCACGACGTCGAATTCGACGGCGACAGCAAGCGGCCCGCCCGCGCGGCCTTGGTCTTCACCGACGAAGACGGCAAAACGTACCGAGTCACGGCCGACGCACCGCACCAGGATGTCAACGCCTACTACGGGTTACCGATGGCGCACTGCCACTACGAGGATCTGGGTAAGGATGCGTATTTCATCCACTTTCGTTGGGATAGCACCAATCTGGAGCAACTCGCCGAGACCGAGGGCAAATCGATGGCGCTTGACCAGCTGATGCGCTTCGAACTCGACGGCGACGTCGGTTGGGGAATCTTCGAGTTGCTTTCGGGCGGAGGGGGCTACCGTCGCTACCCGAACTGGGTGGCGATGGATATGTCGGCATTCACCCAGGACAAGACTCCGGTCGACCGTTTAACCGCGGATGGCGAAGGAGCTCGTCAATGACGCTGACCGCCGATGTCGAAGAGCGCTTAACCGCGTGGCTGCGTCGACAACTGGACAACACCGACGAGGTTCGCATCGAGGGCTTGGACCGGGTGAGCTTCGGTCACTCGGCCGAAATGCTGACGTTGACGGTCCTCACGCGACACGGCGATCAGGACACGCGTCAAGACGTCGTGTTGCGTCTGCGCCCCAAGCCACCCGCGCTGCTGGAGCCCTACGATCTCGCCCGCCAGTTCGGCATCCTGCGGGCATTGGAGCACACCACGGTCCGCGTTCCCCGGGCACTGTGGCTCGAGGACACCGGCGACGTGCTGGGACGGCCGTTCTTCGTCATGGAGCGCGCGGCGGGCGATGTCTACGAGATGGAGTCACCCACCGACGTCGCTGACCACACCGTGGTGAGGATGTGCCAAAGTCTGGCCGAACAACTCGCGGCGATCCACTCGGTCGACCTCCAGCAGACCGGGCTTGACACCCTCGACGACGGCAGCGACCAGCTGGACCGCGATCTGAACCACTGGTCTGCAGAGATGAACCGCGTCAAGCGCGGTCCCCTACCTGCGCTGGAACGGCTCCACCAGGCGCTGCGCGCCAGCCAGCCCCAGCCGTGCCCCCGGGTCACGCTGGTGCATGGCGACGCCAAACCCGGCAACTTCGCCTTCACGGACGGCGACGTCAGCGCGGTCTTCGACTGGGAAATGACCACGGTGGGCGATCCCCTGACCGACATCGGTTGGCTCGAGATGCTGTGGATGCAGCCCGTCGGCATCAACAGCCACCCCGCCGCGCTCACCATCGATGCACTGCTCGCGCACTACGAAGCGACCAGCGGGATCAAGGTCCACAACCGCCCGTGGTACCGCGCGTTCAATGCCTACAAGATGGCCGTCATCTGCCTCATCGGCGCAATGCTGGTCGAGGACGGCCACAGCGACGATCAAAAACTCGTGCTGGCCGCCTACGGCACCTCCCTGATGACCAAAGCCGGGCTCTCCGAACTTGGCATCGACGAACCCCTCGATGACGGCCCGGTGCTTCCGCGCGAGGACCGCATCCGACAGGTCCTCGGACAAGCGATGTAAGACCGTGCGGCCTGCGGAACGCAGGCGACGGCCCGTCAGGCGTGGAGCGGTGATGCTTCAGGTCTTTCCAAGTCATCCCGACGCGTGTCCTGTGCGGCGTGGGGTCGATGATCAGCTCGTTGGCGAGTGCCTGCATCAGCGGGATGCCGCGGCCCCGAAACTGCCGCTGTACGCCGGCCCGGTTGCGGGACCTTGTCCGGCCAGCGCCCGTGGTCGTTGACGGTCACGGCAAGCGTGCCGGAATCGGCGTCGTAGGTTGCGTCGACGTCCAACGTGCCGGGTTGCCGGGAATCGACATAGGCGAACTCGGCGGCGTTCGCGATTGCCTCGTTCACCGCCAGAAGCACTTCGGTGGAGCGTTCGGCGCCAAGCGCGAAATGCCTGTCGAGCCACGTGGCGAACTCGGCTCTCGTGCGAGCAGCGCTGCGGGCATCGGCGGAGACTCGCTATCGCACGAAGCGGGATCGGTCATCGATGTTAGGCATTTTCTGCGGCTGACGATCAGAGCATCTCATCGAATCCAGCTGCGTACCCACCCCTTTAGAAGCTTACCGATCGGTGATATCGCTCAGCGCGTCGTCGAGCGTGCTGTAGAGGGAAAGCACGCTGTCGATTCCCATGAGTTTGATCGGCCTGCTGGTGGCCGCCCCGTGCGCGACGACCGCGAACCTCGTAGGCGCCACGACCTCCGCTTGCGCGGTCACCAGGACGGTCATCCCGGCCGAGGCGAGGAAATCGACTTTCGACAGGTCCACGATCAATGCCGCAGGCTTGGCGGCCGTAGCGGTCTGTATCGCCTCGGACAGCTGGGGCGCGCTGAGCATGTCCACTTCACCCGCGACGGTGAGCACGACCGCTTGGTCTACCTGATGTTTGCCCACTTGGAAAGGGGTCGGACCGACAGAGTCCCCGGATTGCTCGATCATGCTGTTTCTCACATTCGTTCCCTGCGGAACACCGCTGGCTCTCAGACAGGCACTGCTGACCTGGGGCTGTTGGTTCAACCCCGCCAAAACCCGCTTGCCAGGAAGGTAAGACACTCCCCGATTCCGCAAAGCGGTGCGCAGCCGCGCGTTCAGTTGATTGTAGGTCACGTGGCACAACACACCGGAAGCACTGCGTTCAAGGGGCGACGTGGCACGCGAAACACCAGCGGCGAGGCGGCCGCGCCGTCGTTCGGGCCTGCCCCGACGCTGTTCAGCGGCGACCGAATGTCCGCGGCAAGGTTTCCATACTCATCGGGGCGATCACCGGCTCCTCGATTGCATGGCGCTATGGCCGACCAAACCGCTAGTGCCGCAACGGGCCGACATATGATCGGCACGACCACCACGAGGAAGTGGAGCTTTCCATGCCGAACGAACAGCAAGCGGACCGGATGACCTCGGGCAAGGGATTCGTCGCGGCACTCGACCAAAGCGGCGGGTCGACGCCCAAAGCGCTGCGCTTGTATGGCATCGAGGACGTCGCGTACTCCTCCGAGGAGGAGATGTTCGACCTCGTTCACCAGATGCGCTCGCGGATCATCACCGCCCCGGCGTTCACCGGCGACCGCGTCCTGGCGGCGATTCTGTTCGAGCAAACCATGGACCGCGAGATCGAGGGCCGACCGTCGACCACCTACCTGTGGGAGACCAAGGGCGTCGTGCCCATCCTCAAGATCGACAAGGGCCTGGCCGAGGCGTCCGATGACGTGCAGCTGATGAAGCCGATGCCGGGACTCGACGGGCTGCTGGAGCGAGCCGTGGGCAAGGGCGTATTCGGCACCAAGGAACGGTCGGTGATCGGTGGCGCCAACGCCGAGGGCGTCGCCGCGGTGGTCGCCCAGCAGTTCGAAGTTGCCCGCCAGGTGCTGTCGCACGGCCTGGTGCCCATCATCGAGCCCGAGGTGACCATCTCGATCTCCGACAAGGTGCAGGCCGAGGAGATGTTGCGCGACGAAATCATCAAGCACCTCGAGACCGTGCCCGACGGACAGCGCGTGATGCTCAAGCTGACCCTGCCCACCGAGGCCAACCACTACCGCACCCTGGTGGACCACCCGAAGGTGATGCGGGTGCTCGCGCTCTCCGGC
>NZ_JBKQQD010000276.1:0-5222 GCF_052144515.1 Mycobacterium sp.
GTCGTCCGCGGTATCCGCGGACGACCCTTCGACTGCAAGATCCGTCCACGGCGAGAACACGATTCCGGCCGCGGGCACTGGCAACCCGGCCCGCCGGGCCGCAATGATGCAGGCCAGTGCAAGGCCACCGCCGGCGGAGTCGCCCGCCATCACGATGTCGGTGTTGGCCACGCCCTCGGCCAGCAGTGCCCGGTAGACCGCGACGGCATCGTCGATAGCGGCGGGAAAAGGCGATTCGGGCGCCCGGCGATATTCCGGTGCCACCACCTGCAGTTCGCAACGCCTCGCCAGCGCCGCGATCGCCCCAAGTACATCCGCGGCGCGGGTGTAGACGTAGCCGCCGCCGTGGAAGTAGATAGCCGTTCGGCCGAGTTGACCGGCGTCGAGGCGCAGACAGTCGACGTTGCCGTAGTGGCACGGCTCCACGGTGGTGCCATCGGGAGCTGCGACGCCACATTCGCCTCGGATTCGCGCATTTGCCGCAGCGCCTCTATTGACGGTGCCGTCGTCGGTGTGAGCACTGTGCCGACGGCCGAGAGCGCCGCGACGAGCTGCTCGTGTTCCAGGCTAGCCACGTGCTGTCGCCTCCATGCCGTCGATGAGCCAGTGAATCGTGGTGTCGAATACTTCAGGCTCGTCCCACTGCCCGGGCGCGGCCATATCGGCCAGGGTCATGCTGAGCGTCACGTGCACGAGGATGCCGCATGCCCGAACGGCGTCATCGTTGGAGAAACCGCGCCGGGTCAGCACGGGGATCAGTTGCGTCACATACCCGATGACGACGCCACGGTCGGCAGTCGTCATCAAACTGCACAGATCCGGGCGTGCCGTCAGCGCCGACCGCAGCGCCAGGCACCACGTGCGGACGCTGTCCTGCCAGCCCATATCGGTCGAGAAGTCGATCTCGATCGAGGCAAAAGCCCGTGCTACGACTCCACGTACGAGCGCGTCGCGATTACCGACCTGCTGGTAGAGGGTCTTTGGCGAGCACCGCAATCGGTTGGAAAGGTTGCGGAACGTCAAACCGGCAGCGCCATCGGTCGCCAGCACTCGCAGCGCTTCGTCATAGATCGCCTCGGCGCTCAGCAGTGGTTTAGCCACGGTTTGATCCTGTCTGACCGCTCGGCGCTTTGGCGCAGAGACTTCGACATATTGCGAACACACACCGGTCGGGGATTGCCCGTCGCGGCGCAGCAATTCTGGGATGTTGTCCTTTCTCCGGGGCGCTGATACTTTCGGGAAACGCGGTTATCTTAAGTGACCGCAACCACACCACGGTAGCGACCCGAAAGAAGAGCATGGCCTGGGACTTCTGCGCTGATCAGGATTTTCAGCCCACCCTCGACTGGATCACCAGCTTCATCGCCGAAGAAGTCCAGCCACTTGAGCCATTGCTGCCCCAGCTGTCGGCAGGGGAAGCCGCACGGTTACTCGAACCGCTCAAGCAGCAGGTCCGAGACCGGGGACTGTGGGCCGTACATCTCCCTAAAGAACTGGGCGGCAACGGCTTCGGTCAGCTGCCATTGGCACAGATGAACCTGATCACCGGACGCGTCGGCGTAGCGATGGAGGTGTTCGGCAATATGGCGCCGGACTCGGGCAACGCCGAGCTGATCGCCGAAGGTGGAACAGAGCAGCAAAAAGAGCGGTGGTTGTGGCCCAACCTGAGCGGCAAGATCCGCAGCGCGTTCGCCATCACCGAGCCGTGGGTCGCGGGCACCGACCCGACGCAGATCCAATCGACCGCGATACTCGAGGACGACCACTGGGTGCTCAACGGACGCAAATGGATGATCACCAACGCCTCGATCGCCGATTTCATCATCTTTATGGTGGTCACCGAGCCCGATGCTCCGGTCCATCTCCGGTGCTCAATGATCGTGGTGGAGAAAGACACCCCGGGTCTGACAATTCTGCGGGACATCCCTTCGATGCACGACCCCGACGTCGAGTTCGGTCGCCGCGGCAACCATGCCGAGGTGCTGCTCGAGGACGTCCGAGTGCCGCAGGACCATCTGATCGGACCACGCGGTCATGGGTTCGTGTTGTCCCAGGTGCGGTTGGGGCCGGGACGGCTGCATCACGCGACGCGGTGGCTGGCCGAGGCCGAGCGGGCCTTCGACATGATGTGTGAACGGGCGCAGTCACGTTCTTCGTTCGGTAAGAGCTACACGCGTCACCAGATGGTGCAGCAATACATCGCCGACTCCCGCATCGAGCTGGAAACCGCGAAGCTGCTGACCCTGCGCGCGGCATGGAAGTTCGACCGCGAGGGCAACCGCGCTGCCCGCAGCGACATCGCGATGTGCAAGGTCTACAACGCGCAGGTGGTGCACAACGTGGTCGACCGTGCGCTGCAGGTGCACGGATCGCTCGGATACAGCTCAGATATGCCGTTGGAACGCATGTACCGGATGGCGCGGATGGCCAGCCTAGTCGACGGCGCCAACGAAGTGCACAAGGTGACCATCGCCAAGAGTGAGCTCGCCCGTTACCGGGCCGTCGAGGGCTGGCCCAGCGAGCATGTGCCGACCCGGCTGGCCATAGCGAAGGAACGGTTCGCCCACCTCCTGGAGGCCGGCGCATGACCCTGGCGGCACCCGGCTTCGATGTGCCGCGGTTCCGCGACTGGCTATCCGAGGTGACCGGTGAACCGGCAGAGGTGGCAGTGTCACCGATCCGCAGCGGTGGAAGTTGCGAGATGTTCCGGGTTGAACGACTCGGGCAATCCTGGGTGGTTCGGCGCGCTCCGCTGGCAGCGGTGTCCGACACCGCCCACCAGGTGATCCGCGAAGCCAGAATCATTGAAACGCTTGCGGGCACCGGCGTCCCTGTGCCGACGATCCTGGCCATTGGAGAAGATCCGGGCATCCTGGGTGCCCCGTTTTTCATGATGAACTACGTCGATGGCGACGTGGTGCGCCGCAACGGCCTGCCGGAACGCCTTGCTGCAGAACCTACTTCGCATCACGGCATCGGTAGGGGGTTGATCGACACCCTGGTGGCGCTGCACAACGTGGACTGGCGGTCCACCGCGTTGACGGAGTTATCGCGTCCCGAGGGGTTTCTCGCCCGCCAGGTCGACCGATGGATGTCCCAGCTGGCGACCTACCGTTCCCGCGAGCTTGACGGTGTCGATGAGGTCGCGACCTGGCTTTCCGCGAATCTGCCGAGCCACGGCGAGCTCACCGTCATGCACGGTGACTACAAACTCGACAACCTGATCTGGTCGGCCTACGCACCGCCCCGGGTTGCCTGCGTCGTCGACTTCGAGATGACGACAGTCGGTGACCCGCTCATCGACCTGGCGTGGGCGCTGACCTTCTGGCCTGAAGAAGACAACCTAATCGCGCTGGCACCGCCAGGCAGCCCCAACGGCATCGACGCCGACCAGTGCCAGTCCCCTGCCGACCTTGCACAGCGGTACGCGGCCGCCACCGGGCGCGATCTGTCCGAGTTCGATTGGTACCAGGCGTTCAGCGCCTGGAAGCTCGCGATTGTGCTCGAAGCGTCGTACACGCGATACCGGCGCGGCGAATCCCGCAATCCGCACCACGAATCCTTTGGATTCGTGGTGGACCAATTGCTTTCGCGGGCACGGCGGTTCGCGCAGTGACCGATCCGCTGTTCTCCGTCGCCGACCGGGTGGTCCTGGTGACCGGCGGCAGCCGCGGCCTGGGCCGGGCTATGTGCCTGGGTCTGGCCGAACGCGGCGCCGGGGTCGTCATTGCAAGCCGCAAGATCGACGCCTGCGAGCAATTGGCCGCACAGATCCGTGATCACGGCGGTGAAGCCGCTGCCCTGCCCTGCCATGTCGGCGATTGGGCGTCGCTCGACCATGTGGTCGCAGCAGCCGCTGGTAGGTGGGGGCGCCTCGACGGCCTGATCAACAACGCAGGAATGAGCCCGCTGGCACCGTCGTTGGTCGATACCTCCGAAGCCCTCTTCGACAAGGTGGTCGGCGTCAACCTGAAAGGGCCGACCAGGCTGACCGCCCTTGCCGCACAAGCGATGACGGCCACTGGTGGCGGTTCTATCGTCAACATCAGCTCGCTGGCGTCGGTCAAACCGACGCCGGTGGCTACCACTTACTCGGCAGCAAAAGCCGGTCTGAACGCACTGACCAGAGCCGCCGCCCTCGAGTACGCAGCCGCCGCGATACGAGTCAACGGCATCATCTGCGGCACCTTCGACACAGACGCCGCCGCTGGGTTCGTGCGCAACTCTGAGCTGCTGCCCGAGGTGGTGCGACCCATCGCGCTCGGCCGGGTGGGACGCCCTGAAGAGATTGTGGGCGCGGCCGTCTACCTACTTTCGGACGCGTCCAGCTACACCACCGGATCACTGATCACCATCGATGGAGGCGTATCGGGATGAGAGATATGCGATGAGCACTTTCGACGGCCGTTCGGTACTCATAACCGGCGGCGGCACGGGCATCGGCAAGGGCTGCGCGCAGCATTTCCTCGCCCACGGCGCCACTGTCACTATCGCCGGCCCCGACGGTGACGTGTTGGAATCGGCTGCCGCCGAACTCCGCGACGCCACGGGGAGCGGCGCGGTGCGCACCGCGGTCTGCGATGTCACCGAAGAGGAGCTGGTCCAACGCACGGTGGCGACGGCCACTGAGGCCGGCGGGCTGGATGTGCTCGTCGCCAACGCCGGGACGGGTTGGCCCGGACCCGTGCAGCTGCTGGATAAAGCGCAGTGGCACATCGCCTATGACGTCAACGTCGTCGGGACCGCACTGTGCATCAAGCACGCCAGTCCTGTCATGCGCGGCCGCGGGAGCGGCGCAATGGTGGCGATCTCCAGCGTGGAGGCGCTACGGGCCAGCAAGTTCATGCCCGCCTACAACGTCACCAAGGCGGCACTGGACACGCTGGTGGCCTGCGCCGCACGCGAACTCGGGCCGTCGGGGATCCGCGTGAACGGCATCCGACCCGGCGTTGTGCTGACCGAGGCGGTAAGCGCCCAGCTCACAGAGAGCTCAATACAAGCCGGGCTACGGCAGACCTATCTGGGCCGGTTGGGAACCCCAGCAGACATCGCCAAGGCGGTGGCGTTCCTCGCCTCCGAGGACGCGTCTTGGGTGAACGCCACCATCGGATCTTGGTGGAACTGCCGAGGATCGTCGCTAAGGCTGATTATGGTCTGCTGCGCGACAATGGTGTTCCAGCACGGCTCATTGTCCATGATCGTGACCTCTTACCTCCTAAGTT
>NZ_JBKQQD010000277.1:0-9362 GCF_052144515.1 Mycobacterium sp.
ATATCGCCGAGCGCGCCCGTCCCCGCGCCGAACTCAGTGACTGGGCTGACGAACGCGCACAAGTGCCTGTTGATCCCGAACGGGGCCCCGGCTGGCTTCTGGGAGTGGTTCACCTGACGGACGGCTCGACCGCGGTCAGCCTGGTGGCTTCCCACTACCTGCTCGACGGCATCGGGTTTCTGGGCGCGATAGCTGAAGCGATCCTGGGCAACACGCGCGATCTCGGTTACCCACCGCCGAGTTCACGCACTCGACTGCGCGCGGTGGTACAGGATGCCCGCCAAACAGCCCGGGACGCACCCGAGGTCGCCCGGGCACTCGTCGCGTTGGCAAAACTGACCCGCCGTCAGCGGCGAGATACTGCCCGATCATCGCCGGCATCGCCACCCGTCACCCCCCATGGAGGCGACGGCGATGACGCTGTCGTCGTACCGGGTATCACGATCTCCGTCGACTTGGATGATTGGGATACCCGTGCGAAGGCTCTTGGCGCAACTAGTAACACGCTGGCCGCGGGGTTGACCGCGAAACTCGGGGAGCGCATGGGGCGCCGACGTGCCGGTGACGGCGCCGTCACCCTGCAACTTGTTATGAGCGACCGCACCGAGAGTGACACGCGTGCGGTCGCAGTCTCGTTTGCCCGTGTCAGCGTCGACCCGACGCGGGTAACGACGGATCTGCGTGAGGCCCGCACCGCCATCAAGCAGGCGCTGGATGCTCTGCGGGCAACCCCGGATGAGGCATCGCAGCTGGCTGCGCTGACCCCGTTCACGTCGAAACGGACGTGGAGACGGGGAGTCGATGCGGCGTTCGCCGACCCCGATCGCCCGGTAGTTTGTTCCAACCTCGGCGACGTGGGCTCGGCGGTGGGCTGGGTCGATGGCACCCACTGCGAGTACGCCTACGCACGTGGGACTAGGCAACACGTAACGCGACAATCGCTTGAGCGAGCAGGCGGGCAACTGCAGCTGCTGTCTTTCCGCACGCCGGTGCTCGGCAAGATTTTCATCCACGTCCTCGCCTACCAACCGGGCGCCGAGAACACCAAGCCCGCTTTGCGTGAGCTGGCCGCGCGCACGCTGGCTGAGTTCGACCTGACCGGCCAGATCGACTAACCAATTCGTTCCCCCGTGCGCTCGCCTCTGCCGATCCAGTCGAGACAGCGAGGCGGTGTCGCTGGCGGAACGGCGCCAAGCCAAACCCATTTACTGCAGGACCACAGCACCGGAAGTCAGCAGCGCCGTAAAGCGCGCCGCGCACCAATACTGAGGCCGCGCATCAGGAGCCACAACGGGAGGGAGCTGTGGTCGAAGCCCGGGGCGGACGCTGGTGGCCTTTACCATGGTTTGGAACCGTTATTGAACTCGTGTCGGCTAGGGTGGTCCGGTGGTTGAAGGCAGCGTGCGCCCTGTTGAGCGAGTCGGGTCCGATGTTCCCAACGCAGGCGGCGACTACCCTAACGGAAAGTCAGGCCGGCGACCTAACATGCTGCGACGGGCTCGCCGCCCTTTACCCGAACCTCAAGCGGAAAGCGGATCTGGAAAGGGTGGTCGAAATCCAGGATTTACGATTTTTGGGCTTCTGAGGCGGCTATGGATTCCGTTGGTCATCGTGGTGGTGATCGGCGCTGGAGCGCTGACGGTGTCGCGGCTGCACGGCATCTTCGGCTCCGAGGACAGCACCTCCTACGCCGACACCACCAAAACCGATGAAGCCAAGCCGTTCAATCCCAAGCACCTGCGGTACGAGATCTTCGGACCACCGGGAACTGTAGCCGACATCAGCTATTTCGACGCCGACGGCGACCCGAAGCATGTCGACGGGGCAAGCCTGCCGTGGTCGTTGGAGTTGCCGGTCACCGCGGCAGCGTCGATCGGAAGTATCGCGGCACAGGGCGACACTGACAGTATCGGCTGCCGCATCGTGGTGGATGGCGTCGTCAAGGCCGAGAAGATCTCGCACGAAGTGGGCGCCTTTGCTTCCTGCACGCTGAAGGCCGCATGAGCAACCATCAGCTACACAACAGTCCACCGCTGGTGGCGAGGACGGTCCGGCGATTTGCTGTGCCCATCATTTTGGCGTGGTTGGGCATCATCGTCATACTGAATATCGGCGTCCCCCCGCTCGCCCAGGTCGAAAAAGAGCATACGGTCTCGCTGAATCCCCCAGATGTGCCATCCGTCAAGGCCGCTGCGCGCATAAATGAGGACTTCAAGCAATCTGACTCCGGCGGCAGTGTGGCGATGATCGTTTTGGAGGGTCAGCAACCCCTCGGCGACGACGCTCACATGTACTACGACCGCTTGATCCGTCAGTTAAAAGACGATCCGAAGCACGTGAAGCACATCCAGGATTTCTGGGGCGATGAACTCACTAGGGGCGCCGCGCAAAGCACCGATGGCAAGGCCGCGTACGTTCAATTGACTCTCCCCGGTAACTTGGGCCAAACCGTGGGGAACGAGTCGATCGAAGCGGTTCAGCACATAGTCGAAGGGACGCCGGCGCCGCCAGGGGTGAAGGCGTATGTCACCGGCCCGGCAGCCATTGCCGCGGATATGAGCCACAGTGGCGACAGGACGATCATCACAATCACGGTGGTCAGCGTCGCGGTCATCTTCGTTACGTTGCTGCTCGTCTACCGTTCGTTTGCCACTGTAGTTCTTTTGTTGCTGATGGTCGGAATAGAGCTGCGGGCGACGCAGGGAATCGTCGCATTCCTTGGCCATTATCAGGTGATTGGACTCACTACCTTCGTCGTCAATCTGTTGGTAGCTCTAGTCATTGCAACTGGAACATACTACGGGATATTTTTCATCTGGCGGTATCACGAGGCCCGTCAGGCGGGTGAGAGTCGGGAAGCGGCTTACTACACCACTTACCGCGGGGTCGCGAAGGTTGTCCTGGCCTCCGGTTTGACGATAGCCGGCGCGCTTTTCTGCCTGACCTTCACCCGGTTGCCGTACTTCCAGGTGCTGGGCGTCCCCAGCGCGGTGGGCGTGTTGGTTGCGGTCGCGGTCGCGCTCTCGCTGGTTCCGGCAGTTCTTACGGTCGGAAGCCGTTTCGGCTTGTTCGAGCCCAAGCGGAAAGTCATCGCTCGCGGATGGCGACGGGTGGGCACGACCATCGTTCGGTGGCCCGCGCCCGTCCTCGCCGCGACGATGGCAGTCGCACTGATCGGGCTCATCACGCTACCGGGATACACTCCCAGCTACAACGAACAGCAGTATTTACCCAAAGACATTCCCTCCAGTCAGGGGTTTGCTGCCGCAGCGCGACATTTTCCGCCATCGGCGATGACGGCGCCCGAAGTCCTGTTGGTCGAGGCGGATCACGATTTGCGCAACTCGGCAGATTTTCTGGTGTTGAACAAACTGGCAAAGGACGTCCTCGCCGTTCCCGGCATTTCCAAGGTGCAGGCCATAACTCGACCCGAGGGAGCGCCGATCGCGCACACGTCGCTGCCGTATATGCTCAGCATGCAGCAAGCTGCCCAACAGCATTTCATGTATTTCCAAAAACAGCGCATGGACGACATCCTCAAGCAGGCCGACATGTTGGCGGAAGCGATCCAAATCACGCAGCACATGTCTGGCCTACTGCAGCAGATGGTCTCCATTACGCAAGATATGGTCCGCAGAACGCATGAAATGCAGGACATCACTAACGAGCTGCGAGACCGCGTATCTGATTTTGAGGATTTCTTTAGACCGGTCCGCAGTTATTTTTACTGGGAAAGACATTGCTATGACATTCCTATTTGCTTTTCGCTGAGAAGCATCTTTGATGCGATCGACGGTGTCGACGTGCTGACGGATAAGTTACGCGATGTCGTGGGAGATCTTGATCAGATCAATATTCTCCTTCCGCAATTGCTCACCCAGTTCCCGGAAATGATCGCGATCATGCAGAGCATGAGGACCATGATGCTCACCATGCACAGCACCATGTCGGGGGCCTTCAGCCAGATGGACGACAATAACGGCAGTCCCACCGCCATGGGCAAGGCCTTCGACACCGCAAAAAACGACGATTCTTTCTATCTGCCGCCAGAAGTCTTCAAGAATGTGGACTTCCAGCGAGTCATGAAAATATTCTTGTCGCCGGACGGTAAGGCCGCCCGTATGCTCATTTCGCAGAAGGGTGATCCCGCGTCGAAGGAGGGCGTCTCCCGCGTCAACGCGATAAAAAGTGCGGCCGAGGAGTCGATCAAGGGAACTCCGTTGGAAAACGCCAAGATCTACCTTGGTGGCACTGCAGCCATGACGAAGGACATGGTGGAGGGCTCCACATACGATCTTGTAATCGCGGGAGTCGCTGCCCTCTGCCTCATTTTCGTCGTCATGCTGATCATGACGCGCAGTTTCGTTGCCGCCCTGGTTATCGTCGGCACAGTATTGATTTCGCTGGGAGCGTCGTTCGGCCTGTCCGTTTTCGTCTGGCAGCATCTGCTCGGCACACAGATACACTGGGCAACGCTCGTGATGTCCGTGATCGTCCTTTTGGCGGTGGGGTCTGACTACAATTTGCTGCTGGTAGCCCGGATGAAAGAAGAAATAGGCGCCGGTATCAACACGGGCATCATTCGTGCGATGGGTGGCACCGGCAAGGTCGTGACGAACGCGGGTCTGGTGTTCGCGTTCACCATGGGGTCCATGCTGGTCAGCGACCTGCTCAGCATCGGTCAGCTGGGCTCGACGATCGCCCTGGGTCTGCTGTTCGACACCTTGGTGGTGCGCGCGTTCATGACACCGTCAGTTGCCGCGCTGCTAGGGCGCTGGTTCTGGTGGCCGCAACAGGTGCGCCCCCGCCCCGCCAGTGCATTACTTCGACCCACAGGACCCCGTCCGTTGGTACGTGCCTTGCTGCTGCGGGAGCCGCTTTAAGTGTCGGATTACCTGGACCAGCCCAGCAACCGAGAGAACATCGTGGTACGGGGCGATATCAGCAGCCCTCGGCGCCCCTTCGTAGCGCGGACGATCCGCCGGCTTTCGTTGTTCTTCATTTTGGGGTGGGCGGCCCTCACGCTGCTTGTGACTTTCGCGGTTCCACCGCTGGAGCAGGTCGGTGAAGAGCATTCCGTACCACTGGCCCCTCAAAGCGCGCCGTCCGTGCAGGCCATGACCCGCATGGGCAAGGTCTTCAAAGAATCCGATTCGGACAGTTTCGCGATGATCGTGCTGGAGGGACAGCAGCGGCTCGGGGACGATGCTCACGCATACTATGACCGATTAATTCGCGAACTGAGAAACGACCCGAAGCATGTCGAGCATGTGCAGGATTTGTGGGGCGATCGAGTTACGGAGGCGGGCGCGCAAAGCCCCGATGGTAAGGCCGTATATGCGCAATTGAATCTGGCCGGCAACCAAGGCACGACTTTGGGAAAGCAATCGGTAACCGCGGTCCGGAATATCGTAAAGCAGACACCGCCGCCCCCCGGTGTCGACGTCTATGTCACCGGCCCCGCAGCGCTCATACCGGACATGCAGCGCAGTGGTGATGCATCGCTTCTCAAGATGACTTTGATAGGCGCCGTGATCATCTTCGCGGTACTTCTCCTGGTCTACCGTTCCGTCACCACCGTGGTTTTGTTGTTGGTCGGAGTTGGGATCGAAGTACTTTCGGCCCGAGGAATCATCGCGTTTCTTGCCGATAACAATGTCGTTGTACTTTCGACGTTTGCCATTAATCTGCTGGTGGCGCTCGCGATGGCGGCCGGAACCGATTACGGGATCTTCTTCTTCGGTCGCTATCAGGAGGCGCGTCAGGCCGGCGAGGACCCGGAAACGGCCTACTACAGCACCTACCGCGGCGTCAGTCCCGTCGTCTTGGGTTCCGGTTTGACGATCGCCGGAGCAATGTTGTGCCTGAGCTTTACCAGGATGCCGATCTTCCAGACCATAGGCGTGCCGTGCGCCGTAGGTATGCTCGTCGCAGTAGCGGTTGCGCTGACGCTGGTTCCGGCAGTTCTGACCGTCGGAAGTCACTTCGGGCTATGCGATCCCAATCGCAGGATAGGGGTCCGTCGATGGCGAGGGGTCGGCACCGCGATTGTCCGCTGGCCCGCGCCCATTCTCGTCACGACGTTAGCAGTCGCGCTGATCGGTCTGGTCACGCTGCCGGGCTACAAAACCAGCTACGACGATCGCCTCTACATACCTAAAGACATTCCCGCCAATCTCGGGTATGCCGCCGCTGATCGTCATTTCTCGCAATCCCGGATGATGCCGGATATTCTGGTCGTCGAGTCGAATCATGATATGCGCAATCCGGCGGATTTCCTCGTGCTCCACAAACTAGCCAAAAAGATTTTTAGGGTTCCTGGCATTTCTCGGGTGCAGGGTATAACGCGACCCGAGGGAACGCCGATTGAACACACTTCGATACCGTTCCTTATGAGCATGCAGAACGCGGCCCAGCTACAAGACTTGAAGTACATGAAAAATCGCGTCAACGACATGCTCACACAGGCCGACCTGCTGGCTAGGCAAATCGCTCTTACGAAGCGCTTGTACGAATTGCAGCTGAAGATCAATGCGATTACCCATCACTCGATTACCACCACAAAGGAAATAAACGAGGTTGTGCAGGAGCTGAGAAGCCACATCTCGGATTTCGAAGATTTCTGGAGACCCGTCCGAAGTTACTTCTACTGGGAAAGGCACTGCTACGACATCCCCATATGCTGGTCGTTGAGGTCGATATTCGACCTCATCGACGGAGTCGATGAAGTGAGCGACAAGTTGCAAGAGGTAGTGAAGGATCTGGATCAGTTGGACGTGCTGTTGCCGCAGCTAATTCAGCAGTTGCCTCGAATGATCGAGATCATGGAGTCCGGGCGCACCATGATGCTCACAATGCACAGCACGATGTCCGGGGTCTTGGGCGATATGGACGACATGAACCAGAACGCCAACGCGATGGGACAGGCGTTCGACGCGGCCAAGAACGACGATTCCTTCTATTTGCCGCCGGAAGTATTCCAGAACCCGGACTTCCAACGCGCGATGAGTTCGTTCCTGTCTCCTGACGGAAAAGCGGCTCGATTGATCATTTCGCACAAGGGCGACCCCGCAACGCCTGAGGGCATAGCAAGGGTCGACCGGATGAAATCGGCGGCCGAGGAGGCGCTCAAGACGACACCCCTGGAAGACGCCAAGGTTTATATGGCCGGCACCGCATCGACATTCAAAGATTTTCAGGACGGCTCTAAATACGATCTGTTGATCGCGGGAATTGGTTCGCTCTGCCTTATTTTCATCATCATGCTCATCATCACGCGAAGTTTCGTGGCCGCCCTGGTTATCGTGGGCACGGTGGCGATTTCATTGGGCGCATCGTTCGGGCTGTCGGTGCTGGTTTGGCAGTATATTCTGGGCATCAAACTGCACTGGATGGTGCTTCCGATGTCCGTGATCGTCCTTTTGGCGGTGGGCTCTGACTACAACCTCTTACTGGTATCCCGGATGAAAGAGGAAATAGCCGCCGGCATAAACACCGGTATCATCCGCGCCATGGGCGGAACCGGCAAGGTCGTGACAAACGCGGGCCTGGTGTTCGCCTTCACCATGGCCTCCATGATATTCAGCGATTTGCGGATTATCGGCCAGGTAGGAACCACCATCGGCTTGGGCCTGTTGTTCGACACCTTAGTCGTGCGCTCGTTCATGACACCGTCTATCGCCGCGCTGCTCGGACGTTGGTTCTGGTGGCCGCAGACAGTTCGTCCGCGCCCGGCAAGTTTCATGCTTCGGCCTTCGGGGCCGCGCCCACTGGTGCGGTCCTTGCTCCTAAGGGAGGAATCCCGCGACGACGACGACGCGGTCACAACCGAACTCCCGGTTCTGTCCGGCTAGAGCTAGATTGGCCCTGGCCGTCGGGACCAGCACCGAATCGAAGTGCTATTCGCAAGAAATTGCAAAACGATCTTGGATTAGAACACAGAGGGCGGGTCGCAGGCTGCGCTGGTGGCCTATCTCTCCGCGATGTCTGCGGACGCTGAGGACCCTCCGGGGGGCACCGCGGGGGCAGATCGTGTGTCCTGGCGCTGCGCCCCAGAATCTCAGCCGGCGTCTCGCAGCAACGGCGCCGTCGAGGGCAGCTCGACAACCGGAGCCGACTCGGCGAAGAGATCGATTGCCGCTGCAATGGTGCGGTCAACGAAGGAAGCGAAAGCCTCGAAAGAAATGTCGTCCCGGATCCACTGGGATCTGCGGGCCACCAGGCCGATGCGCTGTGGATCAGAGGAACCGTGAAGGATCGCAGTGACTTCGCGGTTCTGCTGGTTCCACGTGTCGGCCAAGTGCGTTAGCCAGGGGCGGTCGGCGACTGGGAATGAGCTGGCGGGAGTGACCTGAATGATTAACACGTCCCCGAACGAGGGGGAGATCTCGAGGTGGATGTGCAACCGCTGGTGATGGGCATTGGGAACACAGAAATATGCGCCGCCGTGCTCGTCCCGGAGGAACCGCAGGTCGCAGGTGGACATATAGCGTTCGATCAGGTTCGTGCAGAGCGACTCACTAGTCATAGGGACGATTGTGAGGCCGGCGACTTGGTGGACCCTTTGAGCCGGGCCAACAGAGGCCAAAGAATCTGCTAAGAATTCCCTAAGCGAACGTGCCCCGCGATCGAAGCCGTGCTGCGATCGTCGAGTCGCCACGCAGAGTCCCGGCGTCTGAATATGCAAGCTGGACCGCGCGCGTGCGGTTTCAGCCCACGAGCCGCGCGACCTCGACCATCGCGGACGTGATCTGGGCGATCTCGGCGGGCGGGCAGATGTACGGCGGCATCGCGTAGACCAGGTTGCGGAAGGGACGCAGCCAGACGCCGCGGTCCAGCGCCGCCGGGGTGGCGACCGCCAAGTCCACCGGCCGGTCACACTCGATGACGCCGATGGCGCCGCACACCCGGACGTCGGTCACGCCGGGCAGTGCCCGGGCGGGTCGGAGTCCGTCGGCCAGCCCCGCGGAGATCTCGGCCACCCGAGACCGCCAGTCCTGCCCGAGCAGCACCTCGACGCTGGCCACCGACACCGCGCAGGCCAGCGGATTGGCCATGAACGTGGGCCCGTGCATCAGCGCCCCGGCCCCGCCGGCGCTGATGGTGTGCGCGATCTCGGTCGTGCACAACGTGGCGGCCATGCTGAGGTATCCCCCGGTCATCGCCTTGCCGACGCACATGATGTCCGGGCTCACTCCGGCATGATCGGCGGCGAACAGCTCGCCCGTGCGGCCGAATCCCGTCGCGATCTCGTCGAACACCAGCAGCACCCGCTGGCGTCGGCACATATCGTGCAGATCCCGCAGGTAGCGGGGGTCATGGAAGCGCATCCCGCCCGCACCCTGCACAACGGGCTCGACGAC
>NZ_JBKQQD010000278.1:0-3072 GCF_052144515.1 Mycobacterium sp.
CGACGTCTTTGGCATCGCCCTCAACGCCGGTGTAGTTCGGATTTGTGTCGAACGCCCGCTCAACCGGCCCGTACTTGGAGTAGTTGTCAAGCCCGACCACTTCGTAACCGTTGGCAAGCAACTCCTCGACGAGGTAGCCGGCGATGAAACCGGCCGAGCCGGTGACGAGAATCTTCACGTAAGCTGTGCTCCCTTTCCGAAGAAGTTCCAGATGTCAATGACCGGCTTGCCGTCGGGGATCACCAGCGACCGGTAGTCGCTGTGCGGCGCCCCCAGTACGAGCACATCGGATCGCTCCAGCGCCTCGTCCAGCGTCACCAGGCGCGGGTCGTCGACGTACGGATCGGTGCATACAACCGCAGCCGCCTCGTACTCGAGGATCTTCCGCAGTTTGTAGGACAGCGATTCTCGCGTGTCGTCGATGTCGCCCTTAAATGCCATGCCGAGAATCCCAACCGTCAAATCCTGAAGCTCGTACCGTGATTTCATGTGGTGGACAATGAAATCCGGCAGGCCCTCATTGATCAGCATCGCCGCGTGCCCAAGCATGAACCGCGACTCGGTCGCCGCCGCGAGCTGCATGGTGTCCTTGAAAAGACACGGCCCCGCCGCGAATCCACTCTTCGGCAACCCGGCCATCCTCGGGTAGTCGCGCGTGAGCGCGTCGTGAATCCGGTAGAAATCTATGCCGAAATCCGTTGCGATCATGAAGAACTGATTGGCCGTCGCGAACTGGATGTAACGCCACACGTTGGCGAAAATCTTCGTCAGCTCGGCCTCCACCGGCTGCATCGCAACAATCGACGGGGCGATCCGGGCGAAGAGGTCGGTTGCCACGCTGGTCGCCTCGTCGTCACAGCCCGCCACAATCTGTGGTAATTCGACGAGTTCGCGCATGGCGCATCCCTGCGCGATCCTCTCCGGACAAAACGCGACGTGCACGTCCCGGCCCGCGGCGCGCAACAGCTTGTCGACTTTCTCGGTGGTGCCTGGATAGAGCGTGCTGCGCAGGATGAGGCACTGGCCGTCGACCAGATACGGCATCATGTCGAGGAAGAAGCGGTGGATCTTGTGAAACGTCGGGTTGAGGTGCTCATCAACCGGCGTGCCGATAATGACGACGACGATGCGCGACCTCGATATCAGCATCGGGTCATTGTCGACGAACAAGTTCCGGTTAATGACCTCGGCGAGCATGGGCTCGGCCTTCTCCTCCATGAAGGGCATCCGCCCGGCCCGAACCATTTCGACAGCACTCGTATCGATGTCATCGATCGCGACCCGCAATCCGCGGTGCGCCATCACGATCGCCAGCGGCAACCCCACATGCCCGCAACCACCGACCACACAAACATCGAACTCAAAGTCCACCGACTCAGTTGCAGACCCCATGGGTTTTTCCTCCCCAAGTTCGGGACCACGCAGAGCGGGATCCAGATCGCACGCTTTGGCACCGCGACGCCGGCGTCGAGGTCACATCGTTCGATACACGGCAGCTGGATTCGACGGATTGGCTTCTGCTTCTGATCGAAGAACCACTGGTGGATGAGCTTTCAAAACGCCTCGAATCCCGATTCTCTGGCCTCCGTGTAGGTGCGCACAGCATATTGCTCATGCCAGCCTCGGATGTCCAGTTTCCGCAGATTGATGACAGTGTCATTGTGTGCGAGACGAAGGTCAGGAACCGGTTGAGACTAGTCACCCCGTAGGACAGGTGTGGGCGGCGCAAGTGATGACGTATCTGCGCTCGCAGCGGTTATCTTGTGGCGGCGCTGACACTGGCCAACCACAGTGATACCGGCTGGGCAGTACACGTTGATCGTGTTTCGCGGAAAACCCAATTGCAAGGAATTGCAGCATCAGTCGGCAATATCGCCGACGGCTACCACAAGGGCTTGGATTCCATAACGCACCTCTAGGCGTGGGCGTGGGCGGAGTGGGAACTCGTTTCGCGTCAGCTGACCGTGCGGGCTGGTTGGCTGTGAAATGTCGGCGCGGGCTTTCTGTGGTCCAGTTGCTGAGGCGAAAGCGTTGTGGCGCAGGGATAATCCCCGGGGGCGCCGTCCGGCGGCGTCATCGCCGAGGGAGTATCTGGCGACCGACTGGGCCGAGTCCGCGCAAGGAAGCGGTCGGCAATGTCACTAGCGACAAGAGCACCGTAAAATACGGACAAGTCCGGTGCCTTCTTCTCGGCCAATGAGTCCCGCGCGGTGATCGGCGTCCTGGACGCATTCAGGGTGCCGGCTCGCCTACGCCACCAGAACGGCTGGAACTCAGCCGCCGGTTATGGCGCCACGCGCATCTCGTAGAAACGCAGTCGCGCAGCGACGCCGCCCTGGCCCAGCGATGGGGTACGGCCGACACCGATGGTGTGGGCGTGGATCTGCAGGTTCGTGCCCTTCACCGACGCAGGGCTATTGACGAGAAACGGTTCGGCGGCGTTGGCGGGGACAAGGCGGTGAGCGACCCCGTCGAGCACGAGCGTCGGGATGCTCAGCGGAGCGACGGTTCCCTGAAAAAGCCGATCGAGGATGGTTGGCTCCAGATCGATCCCCACCAGGACTGCCATGTCCGGTCCGCTGGGGGCAGGGACAGTGATCACATCGTTCCCGTCGATGGGGATCTCCGACAGCGGGGTGAGCGGCCCACAGCGGGGAAAGCCGCTATGGGTGAATAGCGCCCAGCCGTTCGCGATGCCGCTCACCCTGAAGTCGCACAGCAGCGCACGCGAATAGCGGGGGGATTCTTGAACACCAACCCGGTGATCGATGTTAGGGGCCCGCCGGGACAGGACGAATTGGGGCCCCGTAGCCAGTGATTCGCTGTTCAGGTCATCGAGGGCGGGCGTGTAAGCCGCGTACGTCTGGAAGACCGGTACCGGCCACCACGCAAAGTCGTAGGCCCACACGGCCGAAGTTTCATAGGGGTCAATGTGGACCGTTCCCGACCCGATGGCTTCGATGAAGCGGTCAGGGATGCCGTAGCGCGCACGCTGTCGTGCCTTGGCTCGTTCGACGTGTTGGTCGACGCGACCTGGCAGGGCCAGCGTGACCAGGCGGTCGACCGCTTGCC
>NZ_JBKQQD010000279.1:0-50762 GCF_052144515.1 Mycobacterium sp.
AACGCGCTCGCGTCTGCAGGCTGGATTTGGCTACTCTTCTTCACGGCGGTCCCCTTGCTGTTGGTGTTCTTTGGCGGAACGCCCGACACCTACACGGCAGGAATCAAGCGGGGGACCGCCACCTCAACTTCCACGAGACCCGGGACAACCTCTGCCAGTCGAGACAGACCAGATTGGTCTCGATGGACGACAAGGATTTTCCAAGGATTTGGCAAGGGCCGGGCGGAATTCTTTGAGTGTCAGCACCGACAAACATACCCACAGAAAGTGACACCAATGTTCAACAACCGCATTCGCACCATCGCTCGCACCGCCACCGGCTCGGCCCTACTGGCCTCCGGCCTCGGACTGGCCGCCTTCGGACTCGCCGGTACGGCCAACGCCGCCCCGGTCAACCACGCCCCGGAGCGGGTGTATTGCCAGGTGTACCACAACGGCATTCCGGTGTACTGGTACCCGGGCTTCTGCCGCTAAGTCCACACCGAAATCTGGACCCAGCCCGTAGTGGGCTGGGTCCTTTTGTGTGTAGCTTGCCCACCGAGCCCAGCGGACGTCTGCGCTTGCCGGGATCACGAAACATCGCAGTCGTCGCGGATGCCCCAAAGTCGGCAATTATCAGTTACGTAAAGGCTTCTCTAGAACAATGGTGTTTGTGCCGCGATGCCCGGCAACGTGAGCTCGCAGGCCAGCAACACCAGCATTTCGGAGCATCCGCCGTCGACCTTGACCGTGGCCAGGTCGTCGCCGCGGGTGCGCCCGCGGTTGACGATAGCGACGGGGATGCCCAGTGCGGCGGCATGGCGGACGAACCGGTAGCCGGAGAACACAGTCAGCGAGGAGCCTGCGACCAATAACGCCTCAGCTTCGTCCACGAGTGAATAAGCCCAGGCCACAATCTCTTTCGGTACAGTCTCGCCGAAATACACGATCTCGGGCTTGAGCATGCCGGCGCAGCGCGGACAGTCGAGGTAGCGGAATGACGCGGTGTCGGCGGCCGGCGATATTGAGGCGTCGGCGTCGGGAGCCACCGCCAGTCCGCCGATGGCCTCGGCGCGCTCGATGAATCCCGGGTTCATGGCCTCGAGCTGTTCGGCCAGCGCGGCGCGGCTCATCGTGCGGCCGCAGCCTAAGCAGATCACCCGCGCGTAGGTGCCGTGCAGGTTCACCACGTTTGTGCTGCCGGCCTTGGTGTGCAACAGGTCGACGTTCTGCGTGATCACGCCGGTCACCGCGCCGGCGTGCTCGAGCGCGGCCAGCGCCCGGTGCCCCGCATTGGGCAGGGTTTCGTCCATGTGCCGCCAGCCGACGTGGTTGCGTGCCCAGTACCGCTGCCGGAAGACGGGATCCGACGTGAACTGGCGGATCGTCATCGGATTGCTCGGCGGGGAATCAGGTCCCCGATAGTCGGGAATGCCCGAGTCGGTGGAGATCCCGGCACCCGTCAGCGCCGCAAACCGGCGTCCCTCCAACAGCGCGACGAGGTCCGGGGATTCGGAGGACTTCACAAACTCGAGCCTAGGCATTCACGAGGAGGAGGCGGCAGACGAGGCGAGTTTTGCGAGCTGATTGGGGTCTTAAGGCCCTGCTAGGCGACAATAGAGGTGATGGATTTCTACAACAGCTACAGCCAGGGTTTTGTCCGGGTCGCCGCGTGCACGCACCACACCACGATCGGCGACCCGGCGGCCAACGCTGAGTCGGTCTTGGGGTTGGCGCGCGAGTGCCACGACGACAGCGTGGCGTTGGCCGTCTTCCCCGAGTTGACACTGTCGGGCTACTCCATCGAGGACGTCTTGCTGCAGGATTCGTTGCTCGACTCGGTCGAGGACGCACTGCTGAACGTCGTGGTCGCATCCACCGATCTGCAATCCGTCCTGGTGGTCGGCGCGCCGCTGCGACACCGGCACCGCATCTACAACACCGCGGTCATCATTCACCGTGGCTCCGTGTTGGGCGTCGCGCCCAAGTCGTACTTGCCCACCTACCGGGAGTTCTACGAGCGCCGTCAACTCGCGCCCGGGGACGGCGAGCGCGGCGTCATCCGCATCGGCGACATAGCGGCCCCGTTCGGTCCCGACCTGCTCTTCGCCGCAGCCGACCTGCCCGGATTGGTGCTGCACGTGGAGATCTGCGAAGACATGTTCGTGCCGATCCCGCCGAGCGCCGAAGCGGCATTGTCGGGTGCGACGGTGCTGGCCAACCTCTCCGGCAGCCCGATCACGATCGGCCGCGCCGAAGACCGTCGCCTGCTGGCCCGCTCGGCGTCGTCGCGGTGCCTGGCCGCTTACGTCTACGCCGCCGCCGGGGAGGGTGAATCGACAACCGACCTGGCCTGGGATGGGCAGACGATGATCTGGGAGAACGGCGTGCTGCTCGCAGAATCCGAGCGCTTCCCCAAGGGAGAGCGACGCTCGGTTGCCGACGTGGACACCGAACTGCTCCGCTCGGAACGGCTGCGGATGGGGACGTTCGACGATAACCGGCGGCACCACCGGATGCTGACGGAGTCATTCCGGCGCATTGAGTTCCGGCTCGACCCACCGGCCGGTGACATCGGGCTGCGGCGGGAGATTGAGCGTTTTCCGTTCGTGCCGGCCGATCCGCAACGGCTGCAACAGGATTGCTATGAGGCCTACAACATCCAGGTCTCCGGGCTGGAGCAGCGGTTGCGTGCGCTGAAATATCCGAAGGTCGTCATCGGTGTTTCCGGCGGGTTGGACTCGACCCACGCGCTGATCGTCGCCGCGCGCGCGATGGACCGAGAAGGTCGCCCGCGCAGCGACATTCTGGCATTCACGCTGCCCGGATTCGCGACGGGAGATCGCACCAAGAACAACGCGACCAGGCTCGCGCATGCGCTGGGTGTCACATTCGAGGAAATCGACATCCGCGACACCGCCCGGCTGATGCTCGAGGAGATCGGCCATCCGGTCTCGGACGGCCAAAAGGTCTACGACGTCACCTTTGAGAACGTCCAGGCCGGCCTGCGCACCGATTATCTCTTCCGGCTGGCCAACCAGCGCGGCGGCATCGTGTTGGGCACCGGTGACCTCTCCGAGCTGGGGCTGGGCTGGTCGACGTACGGAGTCGGCGACCAGATGTCGCACTACAACGTCAACGCCGGCGTGCCCAAAACGCTGATCCAGCACCTGATCCGCTGGGTCATCTCGTCAGGGCAATTCGAGTCGGAGGTGGACGAAGTTCTGCAGTCGGTGCTCGACACCGAAATCACCCCGGAACTTATTCCGACCGGTGAGGAGGAAGAGCTGCAGAGCAGCGAGGCGAAAGTCGGGCCGTTTGCCCTGCAGGATTTTTCGCTGTTCCACGTCCTGCGCTACGGCTTCCGGCCGTCCAAGATTGCGTTCTTGGCCTGGCATGCATGGAACGACCCGGAGCACGGCGATTGGCCGGCGGGATTCCCCGAGGATAAGCGACCGTTCTACTCACTCAAGGAGATTCGGCACTGGCTGCAGATCTTTGTGCAGCGATTCTACTCGTTCAGCCAGTTCAAACGCTCGGCGTTGCCCAACGGCCCCAAGGTATCTCATGGAGGTGCGTTGTCGCCGCGCGGGGATTGGCGAGCACCATCAGATATGTCCGCGCGCATCTGGCTCGACGAAATCGAACGCGAGGTCCCCGAGGATTAGTCGGGTCTAACGCTGATAGGTACCGGTCAGCATGCCGCGGGCCAGCACGTGGCCGCTCATAGCCGCCAGCAGCGACTTGGCTCTGGTGACACCGCCCGGAATGGTGTCGTCGATCGCGAACACGTGAAACCGGTAGTGGTGCGGCCCGTGGCCGGGAATCGGGCGTGGGCCGGCATAGCCGCGGTGACCCAAATCCGCTCGGATGAAACGCATTCCCGTGCAGCCGGGTTGCAAGGAACCCGCGGTCACGTGGTCAATCGTTGGGTCGATCACCGCGATGGTGTGCAGCAGCGGGCGCGGCAGCGGAACATCGACGTCGTCGATGATGAGCACCACCTGCCGGGTCTGCGGCGGCAGGCCAGACCAGTGCAGCGCCGGTGACGTGTTGTCACCTAACCCTTTTCCTGAGCCCTTGCCCGCGCTGGACTGCGGCATCGGGCCACCATCGGTGAACGCCGCGCTGGTGACGGCGATGGAGGATGGCGCATCAAATCCGCTGCTGGACAACGGACTACGTCGCTCGCCGGCACGGATGCGGCGAAAAAGCCTTCCCAGCAGCGCCATCACGCGCCGCTTCCGGCGCCGCGCATCGCGACGGTGCTGGAGCGCAGCAGGTCGCCGAGTTCGGCCGGCAGGTAACCCTGCGCCGCCAATCGGGGCATGACGCCTCCGCTTTCGATGATGTCCAGGATCAGGTCGGGCAGTTTGGGAACCGTACCAGATGCTCCAGTCGTGTCGTTGCGCCACGTGCCTTCGGACAGGTCGAAGGTTCCGGTGTCACTTTCGGTGAAGACGGTGGTGGCGTCGGGCACGGTCATGGCCGGCAAGCCGGCGTTGACGGCATTGCGGAAAAACAGCGAGTTGAATTCCTCGGCGACCAGTCCGGCGATGCCCAGCTCGGTGAACAGGTACGCGACCGGGCGTGACGATCCGAGCCCGAAGTTCTTGCCGGCCAGCACGATATCGCCCGGCGATACCTGATCGGTCCAGCCGGGGCGGATCTCGTAGAAGATGTGTTTGGCCGCCTCCGCCGGTTCCATCTTCATCGCGAAGGCGGGGTACATGGCGTCGGTGTTCAGGTTGTCGCCGAACACCCAGACCTTGCCCGTGAAAGCGAGCGTCATACCGTCACACTCCGTGGGTCGGTGATGTATCCGGTGATCGCGGATGCGGCGACGGTTGCCGGTGAGGCCATGAAGATCTTGGCCTCGGGGCTGCCCATCCGTCCGGTGAAGTTACGGGTGCTGGAGGTGATGCATACCTCCCCGGGTCCGAGCACACCCATGTGGTAGCCGAAACAGGCGCCGCAGGTGGAGTTGGTGATGACGCCACCCGCATCGGCGATGTCCTGCAGGTAGCCCAGCCGCATGGCTTGCCGGTACACCGCCTGCGAGGCGGGCGTGACGAGCAGGCGCACCCCCGCAGCTACGGTCTTGCCGCGCAACACCCGTGCGGCGATCTCGAGGTCCTCGAGTTGACCGTTCGCGCAGGAGCCGATGAACGCCTGGTCGACCTTCTGGCGGTCCAACCGGGAGACCGGCAGCCCGTTGCGGCTGACGGTGCCCGGCCGCGCCACATAGGGCTCCAGCGTCGCCATGTCGACGTGCCGGACGTCGTGATAGGTGGCGTCGGGATCCGGTGTGGCCGCGGTGTATCCGGTCACCCCGGCGTCGTCGAGAAACCGGGTCAAGACGTCGTCGGCTTCGAAGGTGCTGAAATCGGCCGACACCTCGGCGCCCTGGGTTGCGATGGTGCGCCGGTCGTGCATCGGAATGCCGGCCAGGCCCGGGCCGCCGAACTCCAGGTTCAGGTTGGCGGCGTCGCCGTACTCGTTGGCGATATGCAAGAAGATGTCCTTGCCGCTCACCGTGTCTGGTTTGCGACCCTCGAGTTCATAGCGGACGGTCGGCGCGACCTGGAACCAGGTGGTTCCGGTGCACATGATCGAATACACCTCGGCGGGCCCCAGCCCACGGGCCGCGGTGTTGTAGGCGCCGGCGGCGCATGTGTGAGAGTCGGTGCAGGCCAGAATCTCTCCCGGGCGCGCCAGCCCGTTCTCGGCGATGACTTGGTGGCAGATGCCGTGCCGGCCGACATCGTAGAAACGCTTGATGCCGAAGTCGGCGACGAATTTTCGGGCATGCCCACCGCCGGCGGCGTCCTTGATGGTTGGCGCCGGTACGGCGTGGTCCATGATGACGGCCAGCTTGTCGGGATCGTTGATGCGTTTGGGCGCAATCCACATGGTGGCGAACTGCAGGTCGATCAAGACGGTCATGTCGACATCCACCACAACGGTGTCACCGACCGAGACGGAGTCCAGGCCGGCCTTGCGCGCGAAGATCTTTTCGATGATGGTCATGCCCATGAGGGGTCCTTGCGCGCATACCGGGCGTCGAGGTCCAGCCACTCGTCCATGCCGAGAAGATTGAAGAAGTCGGCGGGGCTAGTCGGCGTGTGCGCAGCGATGTCGGTGCCGTTGAGCTCGCAGAGGCTTTGCAGCATGCCGAAAGTCGCGCGCATCAGCAGGTTGCCCGGATGGATCGCGATCGCGTAACCCAGCTCCTGCAGCCGCGACGCCGACTCCAACGGTGTCATGCCGCCGAGCACCAGATTGATCAGCAGGGGAGCGGCGACTTCGCTTGCGATGCGCTCGATTTCGCCGGCGTTCTGCGGCGCCTCGACGAAGATGACGTCCGCACCGGCTTGCGCGTATCGGTTGGCCCGCTCGATCGCTGCGTCCAATCCCAGCGGGGCGCGCGCGTCGGTACGGGCCACCACGAGCAGGTCGTCATCGGAACGGGCGTCCAGCGCGGCGGCGAGCGTCTGTTCGAAGACCGCCGCGTCGACCACCTGCTTGCCCGCCAGATGGCCGCATCGCTTGGGGAATACCTGGTCTTCCAATTGGATCGCGGCCACCCCGGCCGCGTCGTAGGAACGGACGGTGCGTACCACGTTCATCGGTGCGCCGTAGCCGGTGTCCGCGTCGGCGATGAGCGGGATATCGCCCAGTGCGTCCGTGATCACCCGGACGCGGTCAGCCATTTCGGTCGCGGTGACCAGCCCTATATCGGGCAGGCCGAAACCTGAGGCCGCAACTCCCGCCCCGGTCATGTACGCCGCAGTGTGGCCGGTGCGTTTGGTCAGCTGCGCGGAGATGCCGTCGAAAACCCCTGGCGCTATGACGAGTTCGCGCTTGTCGAGCAGATCTTTGAGCCGCTGACGGGCCGGGGTGGTAGCCATGCCTGTTCCTTTCAGTGCAGTGTCAGTCCAGTGTCAGTCCAGTGTCAGTGCAATGCGCCCGCGACGGGCGCGGCCAGCAGATCTACCAGGTAGTTGACGTTGTCGAGGTCCTCGAGGCCGACGACCGCGCGCTCAATCGCTTCGGCACGTGGGCTGCTGGTGACGCGGTCGGCGAGCGCGTGGAACTTCGCGACGAGTTCGTCGTCGGTGACCGGGTCGGGGGGCGCGCCGTGCGGCACGTCGACGCAGGCGCGGTGCACCGCGCCGTCCCGTGTGGTGACCGCGACGTCGGTGCGGAACTTTTCGGTGATGTCGGCATGGGCCAGCGATGCGTCGAGGTGCACCGTGGTTGCCGCGATCAGCGACCAGATGTCGTCGGAATCCAGGCGGCTGGGGGTGAACTGCTCGGGCAACACGGTGCCGTCGAGCAGCGCCGCGGCCGTCGCGTACCCGATATTCATCTGAGCGCCGATCGGCGTCAGTGGCCGCTGCGGCACCCACCAACCGTGCTTGTAGACGGTCTCGCCGACGGTGATGTCGACCTTCGAGATATCCTCGGGCGCAACCGAACTACACAATTGTCGGGCCGCGTCGATGGCGCCGTGCAGCCCGCCCATGGCGGCGTAGGACTTGACCATGATGATCGTGGTCTCCCAGCGCTGGCCGAGTTGGGCGGTTAGCAGCGAGGCATCGGGATCATGGCCCTCACCGAAAACGCTGAGGAATCCACCATATTCGCGCTCGAACACCCGCTTGATGCCGGTATAGCCGCCCGCCGCAAGGCCCGCCGCGTAAAAGCCGTTGCGCGCCGCGAAACCGTGGTGCATGCGCTTGCTCATCGCCTCGTACTGCGCGGCCATCAAACCGGCCGACTGGGTGCCGGCCAAGCCGAGGGCGTCCTCCAATTGCGCCGGCCGCAGGCCGCGCAGCTTGCCCGACGCCATCGCCGCCGAGTGGGTGCCAAAGACGGGTCCCGAGTGCCAGCCGCGGTCCAGCATCTGGGTGCCGTGCAGCGTGTACCCGACTCGCGGGCCCACTTCGAAGCCGGCGATCGCCGCGAGCAGGAATTCGGCACCGGGGGTTGTTTCCGGCCGCGTTGTCGCCGTGGACAGCGCCGGAATGAGCAGCGAGCAGCTGTGCAGCGGTGCCAAGGGATGGAAGTCGTCGAGTTCGAACCCCTGGATGAACGTGCCGTTCAGCACGGCGGCCGCGGGCGCGCTGGTGACCTGGCCGGTGCCGATAACGAGGGTGTCGCCGTTGCCTTCCAGGCCGAGCACCGCTTCGGTGGCGACGCGCGACCACGGCAGTTGGGCGCCGACCAGGGCACAACCCAGGCCGTCGAGCAGGAGGTGTTTGGCTCGCTCGACGACGTGGTGCGGGACCTGGTCGAGCGTGAGGTCGGCGACCCAGGTGGCCAGTCTTCCGGTCGGCCCGTCCGGATCGGTGGCGGCCTGCGGGTGCACTGCGGTCATGGGATCTCCGCGCTCCTCGTACTTGCCTTGTTGTTATATACATATAACAATTAACAGGGCCGCGCAAGAGGGGCGGTGTGGAAACATTGATGACCGTGCTGTCGACTGACGCCGGGGTGCCGTTGCATCGGCAACTGTTTTTGGTGCTGCACGATGAGATTGACCGGGGCGTCATTGCTCCCGGCGACGCGTTGCCCACCGAACAGACGCTGTGCGACCAATTCGGGGTGTCCCGTATCACCGTGCGGCGGGCATTGGCGGATCTCGCCGAACAGGGATACATCGAGCGCAGGCAGGGCGTCGGTTCCTTTGTGCGCGAGCACGCTCCGTCGGAGCCGACGGATACGTTATTGGCGGGGCGTTCGTATATGGATGGACTGCGGCAGACGCAGTTCGAAACCGAGGTCGACGTGGTCGAACTCGACACGCGGCGCCCACCGCGGCCCATCGCCGAGGCCCTCGAGAGTTCCAGTGAGCTGCTGCACATCGTTCGGGTGCGGCGGCAACGCAGGACGGGTGAGCCGTTGATCGTGACCGATGCCTGGCTGCCAGCGCATCTGGCGGACACGTTGACCGAATCCGCGTTGCTGCGCGCCGCACTGTACGAACTGCTCGCGGATGCCGGAGTCGTCGTGGACCGTGTGCAGCATGAAATCACCGCCGAGATCGCCGGCCCGCGCAATGCAAACCTGCTCGACACGGCGATCGGCGCCGCGCTGCTGCGCCTCAACCGTCTGGCGTTCGTGGGTGGCGCGCCGCATCACTACGTGTCTGTTCTGTTGTCGCCGAACCGCAGTCGTGTGGTGATGAGTCAGTCGGCGGCCGAGCTGGAAACCGGTGACGGTATGGCGATCACCCACGACGTGCGCCGCGAGTCCCGCTAGCACCCGCGATCAGCAGCTAATCCGTTCGATCGCTTCGGCGTCCGGCGCGCAGTCACCGGCGCCGGGCACCAGTGTCGCCAACGCACCCGCGGCGCAGGCGCGCTGCAAGGCGTGCAAACGCTGGGCCTTCAACGCGGGGTTAGTACCCGGGTCGCTGGGCCAATTGGCGGCCAGCACACCGGCGAACACGTCGCCGGCCCCGGTCGTGTCCACTGCCTTTACTGCTGGGGCCGGTACCGCGAACTCTCCGTCCGGGCCGATGTAGCGGGCGCCGCGCGCGCCCAGCGTAACCACGAAATGGCTTGGCTGCCGCGGCCATTCGCCCGCCTCGGATTCGTTGGCGATCACGACCTCCGCGAGAGCCGCCAGTTCTGCCAGCGCGCTCGGGTCCTGACCGGCCGGTGAGGCATTGACCATGACGACCGCTCCGGCGGACCGGGCTTCCCGTGCCGCCGCCACCGCCGTCGCCACCGGAATCTCCAACTGGGTCAACAACACATCGCAGTCGGCAACCACCGCGCGCACGGCCGCCTGTGCCATCGTCAGGTGCCCGTTGGCGCCCGGCGCTACCACGATGGTGTTCTCGGCGCCGGCATCGACCACGATGATCGCCGTGCCGCTCGGTCCGGGCACCCCTACGGTCCCGTCCAGTCCAACATCGTTGGCCAGGAGGTGCGCTCGCAATGGGTCAGCGGCAGCGTCGTCGCCGACCGCGCCGACAAACTGAACCCGTGCGCCCGCACGTGCCGCCGCCACTGCCTGATTACCGCCCTTGCCGCCGGGTGCGTGGCTCATCGACGAGGCCAGTACCGTCTCGCCCGGACGCGGAAGGGTATCGACACCGAAGGTGATGTCCATGTTCACGCTGCCTACCACGCAAACCCGTGCCATCCCGCAGACGTTAGTCGTTCTCGGCCTTTGAAACGTACGAGGCGATTCCGTGCGCCACAGTATTTGTCCAATTGCTATACGACAAACGCCATTTTCTTTAGATCCGCGCGCTAGTCTGCTGCGTTAGCGATGCTGAATCCTCTCGGACAAGGGGGAAATTGATTGACGTCGGCCCAAGCAACAGACCGGGTACCGGACGCAGAGACCGCGCCGGCTCAAAAGCCCCCCAAGCGTACGCGCCGGCCTCTGGTGTGGACGCGTTTCCGGTTCGGTATCCAGTCCAAGATCCTGGTGGCATTGCTGTTGTCGAGCATCTTGGGCGTGGCGGTGATCGGCCTCATCGGGGCTGTATCCGGCCGCAGCGCGTTGCGGGAAGTCGAGTCCGAGCGGTTGATCGAGTTGCGCGAGTCCCAGAAGCGGGCGGTGGAGGCGCTGTTCAGGGAGGTGACGAATTCGCTGATCGTCTACAGCGGCGGATTCAGTATCAACCAGGCTACGACGGCGCTCACCGAGGGCTTCGCCCAATTGGCCAACGCCACGATCACTCCCGCGCAACAGGAGGCGCTCGTCAACTATTACGACAACGAGATGATCCAGCCGATCAAACGGGCGACCGGTGACGGTATCGATCTCAACGCGGTTCTGCCCAGTTCCAACGCTCAGCGATATGTTCAGGCGTACTACACCGCACCGCCCAGACCGACCGCCAACTCGCTGCCCGTCGTGGACGCCGGCGACGGCAGCCCATGGTCGGCGGCCAATGCCCGCTTCGATTTCTACATGCGCGGTATTGTCACCCGCTTCGATTACCGGGACGCGCTGCTGCTGGACATGCAAGGCAATGTCGTCTACAGCGTCATGAAGGGTCCCGATCTCGGGACCAACATCCTCGCCGGCCCCTACCGCGAATCAAATCTGCGCGACGCATACCAAAAAGCTTTGGCCTCCAACGACGTCGACTTCGCCTGGATCACCGACTTTCAGCCGTATCAGCCACACCTCGACGAGCCCACGGCGTGGGTGGTCTCGCCGGTCGGCATGAACGGCAAATTCAACGGGCTCATGGCCTTGCCGGTGCCGATCGCGAAGATCAACAAGATCATGACCGCCGACAAGCACTGGCAAGCCGCGGGCATGGGCACCGCGACCGAAACGTATTTGGCGGGTCCCGATAACTTGATGCGTTCTGATTCGCGGCTTTTCGTAGAAGACCCGAAGGAATACCGGCGCGAGGCTATCGACGCGGGTACGCCACCGGATGTCGTGGACCGAGCGATCCGGTTGGGTGGCACGACGCTGGTGCAGCCGGTGGCGACCGCGGGTCTTCGCGCCGCCCAGCGCGGAGAGACCGGAGTTGTCAGCGCCACCGATTACCTGGGCAACAGGGAGTTGGAGGCCTATGCGCCGTTGATCGTGCCGAACTCCGATCTGCATTGGTCGGTGCTGGCGACGCGAGACAACTCCGATGCTTTTGCGCGGCTGGGTCGGTTCAGCAAAGGGCTCGTGATTGCCGTCACGGCGATGGTTTTCGCCATCTGCGTGGCCTCGCTGATCATCGCCCAAGCAGCGGTGCGGCCGGTCCGGCGCCTCGAGGAGGGCACGCGAAAGATCAGTTCCGGCGATTACGACATCAACATTCCGGTAATGGCACGAGACGAAATCGGCGACCTCACAGCGGCTTTCAACGAGATGAGCCGGAATCTAGGGATCAAGGAAGAACTGCTCAACGAGCAGCGCCGGGAAAACGACCGCCTCTTGCTGGCGCTGATGCCCGAGTCGGTGGTGCAACGTTATCGCGAGGGTGAGGAGAACATCGCCCAGAAGCACCAGGACGTCGCCATTATCTATGCCGACATCGTTGGCCTCGACGAAATCTCCAACGATCTGCCGGGGGATCAATTGGTCGGGATTGTCGACGAACTGTTCCGGCAGTTTGATTCGGCCGCCGAATCCCTTGGCGTCGAACGGATTCGCACGTTCCACAACGGCTATCTCGCCAGCTGTGGGGTTGTCACCCCTCGGCTGGACAGCATTCACCGCAGCGTTGACTTCGCCCTGGAAATCGGCCGCATCATCGACCGGTTCAACAGCGAAACCGGCCACCAGTTGGGCCTTCGGGTCGGCGTCAATACCGGCAACGTCGTGAGCGGGCTGGTGGGCCGCTCCAGCCTGGTCTATGACATGTGGGGCGGCGCGGTAAGCCTTGCCTACCAAATGCACAGTGGCGCACCGCAGCCCGGCATCTATGTCAGCTCGCAGGTGTATGACGCGATGCGGGAAGTCCGACAGTTCGCGCCGGTCGGAACGATTTCGGTCGGAGGTACCGATCAGGCGATCTACCGCTTGTTGGAGCGCTGATGAATACGTGGGACGACCCGTGGTTCTACTGGGCGATCGGGATTGCGATCGGATTACCGGTCGGGCTGATCCTTCTCACTGAGCTGCACGACCTACTCGTCCGCAGAAACCGCCGTCTGGCCAGGCAGGTGAGCCTGGTGCGCAACTACCTGCTGCCGCTCGGTGCGCTTTTGCTGCTGCTTGTCCAGGCCTCGGAGGTCCCGGCCCGAGACATCCCGGTGCGAATCCTCACCACGGTGTTCGGCATGTTGGTGCTGGTCCTGTTGTTGTCGGGGCTGAATGCAACCGTGTTCGAGAGCGCGCCCGAAAAGAGCTGGCGCAAACGGCTACCCACCATCTTCCGCGACGTGGCCCGCTTCGCTGTGATCGGCGTCGGTCTGGCGCTGATGCTGTCGTACATCTGGGGTGTGCGGATCGGCGGACTTTTCACCGCGCTGGGCGTCACGTCGGTCGTCATCGGACTGATGCTGCAGAACTCCGTCGGCCAGGTCGTATCGGGCTTGTTCATGCTGTTCGAGCAGCCCTTCCGGATCGATGACTGGCTGGACACGGGGACGGCGCGGGGGCGCGTTGTCGAGGTGAACTGGCGCGCCGTGCACATCGACACCGGTAGCGGCATGCGGATCATGCCGAACTCGATGCTGGCCACCACCTCGTTCACAAATCTCAGTCGCCCGCCCGGCACCCACAAATTGGCGGTGACGACGACATTCTCCAGCGCCGACCCACCCGACCGGGTCTGCGCGATGCTGTCGGATGTTGCCCGCGCGTTGCCGCAGCTCAAGGCTGGCAGTGTGCCCCGCTCGGTACCGCTCGGCGCCGCCGAGTACGGCACGTCGATCGGGCTGAGCTCACCCGCTGACGCTAGCGCCGCGAAGGCAACATTTCTGCGGTGGGCCTGGTACGCCGCACGACGGGAGAACCTGCACCTCGACGACGCCGACGACGACTTCTCGACGGCCGAACGAGTGGAGCATGCATTGCGCACCGTGGTGGCGCCGGCATTGCGGCTCAGCGCTGAGAACCAGCGGTCGCTGCACTCGTGCGCGAAGATCTTCCGGTACGGCGCCGACGAGATCGTGGAGTACGCCGGTCAGGTGCCGGCAGGGATGACGTTCCTGGTGTCCGGGCGGGTTCAGCTGACCGCGACGGCTGACGACGGGTCGGTGGTGCCGGTCAGCACGCTGGTCGAGGGGTCCTTTCTCGGGCTGACCACGCTGACTCGGCAACCGAACCTTGCCAGCGCCTACGCGCTGGAAGAGGTGACCGCGTTGGTGATCGGTCGCGAGCACCTCGAGAATCTGGTGATGCATGAACCGTTGCTGCTACAAGAGTTTGGCCGCACCCTGGAAGAGCGTCGAAGCAAGGTGCGGCAGGCGCGCGCGGTGAGCGGGTCAGCTGAGGTGCCGGCGCGTCAGCGGTCCTGATGCTAGGCCGCCCCGGCCGGGTGGGGCAGCCTAACTTGCCCGGCTAAGGACCGATACCCTGGTTCAATGAGTCTGCAAGGACCATCCCGAAGCGGAGCGACACAGCAGCGGGAGTCCGACTTGCGTCAGGAGGTCCACGACGCTGCGCGCCGCTCCCGCGTCGCTGCCCGCGCCCTCGCGTTGTTGCCGACCGTGGCCAAGGACCATGCGCTCAAGGCCGCGGCGGAGGCGATCACGGCCAACGCCGGGCACATCCTTGCGGCCAATGCCGAAGATCTCGACGCCGCCCGGGCCGCCAACACACCGACCGCGATGCTGGATCGGCTCGCGTTGAACGCGAACCGCATCGACGGAATCGCCACCGGTCTACACCAGGTGGCCGGGCTGCCCGACCCGGTCGGGGAGGTCTTGCGCGGCTACACCTTGCCCAATGGGCTGCATTTGCGCCAGCAGCGGGTTCCGCTGGGCGTGGTCGGCATGATCTACGAGGGCCGGCCCAACGTCACCGTCGACGCTTTCGGTTTGGCGTTCAAGTCCGGTAATGCCGTGCTGCTGCGCGGGAGCTCGTCGGCCGCGAAGTCCAACCAGGCGCTCGTCGACGTGTTGCGCGCCGCGTTGGTCAGCGAGGATTTGCCCCCCGACGCGGTCCAGCTGCTTTCGGCCGCCGATCGGTCCACCGTTACCCACCTCATCCAGGCCCGCGGCTTGGTCGACGTGGTCATTCCGCGCGGGGGAGCGAGCCTGATCGACGCGGTAGTGCGCGATGCGCAGGTGCCCACCATCGAGACCGGTGTCGGCAACTGTCACGTCTACGTGGACGAAGGCGCCGACCTGGAGGTGGCCGAACGGGTCCTGCTGAACTCCAAGACCCGCCGGCCCAGTGTCTGCAACGCCGCCGAGACGCTGCTGATCGACGCGGCGATCGCCGACCGCGCCATGCCCAGGCTGGTGGCCGCCCTGCACGATGCCGGGGTGACGGTGCATCTCGACGCGGGAGAGGACGACCTGCGCCGCGAATATCTTTCGATGGACATCGCGGTGGCGGTGGTGGACGGCGTCGACGCCGCGATCGCCCACATCAACGAATACGGCACCGGACACACCGAGGCCATCGTGACCACCAATATGGCTGCGGCCCAACGGTTTGCCGACGGAGTCGATTCGGCCGCGGTGATGGTCAATGCTTCGACGGCCTTCACCGACGGTGAGCAGTTCGGTTTCGGCGCCGAGATCGGCATCTCCACCCAGAAACTGCATGCCCGCGGCCCGATGGGACTGCCCGAATTGACCTCGACCAAATGGATCGCGTGGGGAGACGGCCAGACCCGTCCGGCCTGAGTGCTTAGGAGAATTCGATTGTGACCGTGCCCGCCCGGCCCACCCCGCTGTTCGCCGACATCGCCGACGTCTCGCGACGGCTGGCCGAGACCGGCTACCTGGTGGACACCGCCACCGCGACAGCGGTGTTTCTCGCCGACCGGCTCAGTAAGCCGCTGCTGGTCGAAGGCCCCGCCGGCGTCGGCAAAACCGAGCTGGCGCGGGCAGTCGCCCAGGCCACCGGGTCCGGTCTGGTCAGGCTGCAGTGCTACGAGGGCGTCGACGAGGCCCGTGCGCTCTACGAGTGGAACCACGCCAAGCAAATCCTGCGCATCCAGTCGGGTTCGGGGGACTGGGAGGCGACCAAGACCGATGTGTTCACCGAGGAGTTCCTGCTGCAGCGTCCGTTGCTGACCGCCATCCGGCGCACCGAGCCGACGGTGCTGTTGATCGACGAGACCGACAAGGCCGACATCGAAATCGAAGGCCTGCTGCTGGAGGTGCTGTCCGACTTCGCGGTGACCGTCCCAGAACTGGGCACGCTCACCGCGGAGCACCCGCCGTTTGTGTTGTTAACCTCCAACGCCACCCGGGAACTGTCCGAGGCGCTCAAGCGCCGCTGTCTGTTCCTGCACATCGACTTCCCCAGTGCTGACCTGGAACGCCGCATCCTATTGTCGCGGGTCCCCGAGCTGCCCGAGCACCTGGCCGAGGAGCTGGTGCGCATCATCGGCGTGATGCGCGGGATGCAGCTCAAGAAATTGCCGTCCATCGCCGAGACCATCGACTGGGGTCGCACGGTGCTGGCGCTGGGCCTGGACACCATCGACGACGCGGTCGTCGCCGCAACTCTTGGCGTGGTGCTCAAGCACCAATCCGATCAGCAACGCGCCGCCGGAGAACTGAGGCTGAATTAATGGCTGCCCGCCGCATCCGACCCACCCGGCCGCTCGCCCCGCACGGGCTGCCCGGGCATCTGGTGGGGTTCGTGGAAGCGCTTCGCGGGGCAGGGATTTCGGTGGGCCCGTCTGAGACGGTCGATGCCGGCCGGGTGATGGCCACCCTTGGCCTGGGTGATCGTGAGGTGCTGCGCGAGGGTATCGCCTGCGCGGTCTTGCACCAGGCGGATCACCGCGACACCTACGATGCCATGTTCGACCTATGGTTTCCCCCGGCATTGGGTGCGCGCGCAGTGGTCACGGAAGAAGAGGAAGGCGGGGCCGCCGGGGACGACAGCGGCCTGCCGCCCGACGACGTCGAGGCGATGCGCCAGATGCTGCTGGATTTGCTCGCCGACAATCCCGAGCTCGCCGACCTGGACCAGCGGCTGGTGGCGATGATCGCCCGGATCGTGGAGGCCTACGGCAAATACAACTCCAGTCGCGGTCCGTCATTCTCGTCCTATCAGGCGCTGAAGGCGATGGCGCTGGATGAATTGGAGGGCAAGCTGCTGGCGGGACTGCTGGCCCCCTACGGCGACGAACCCACCCCTACCCAGGAGCAGATCGCCAAAGCGCTTGCCGCGCAGAAGATCACGCAGCTTCGTAGAATGGTCGACGCCGAGACCAAGCGGCGCACCGCCGAGCAGCTGGGCCGCGATCACGTCCAGATGTACGGCATCCCACAGCTTTCCGAGAACGTCGAGTTCCTGCGCGCGTCCGGCGAACAGTTGCGCCAGATGCGAAAGGTAGTGGCGCCGCTGGCCCGCACCCTGGCGACCCGGCTGGCGGCCCGCCGGCGCCGCACCCGCGCCGGGTCGATCGATCTGCGCAAGACGCTGCGCAAGTCGATGTCCACCGGCGGTGTGCCGATCGACTTGGTGCTGGCTAAACCACGCCCGGCGCGGCCGGAATTGGTCGTGCTCTGCGACGTGTCCGGTTCGGTCGCCGGGTTCAGCCACTTCACGCTGCTGCTGGTACATGCTCTGCGCCAACAGTTCTCGCGTGTTCGTGTCTTCGCCTTCATCGACACCACCGACGAGGTGACGCACATGTTCGGGCCGGAAGCCGATCTGGCCGTGGCGATTCAGCGGATCACCCGGGAGGCCGGTGTGTACAGCCGAGACGGGCACTCCGACTACGGGAATGCGTTCGTCTCGTTCATGCAGGCTCACCCGAATGTGCTGTCGCCGCGCAGCTCGCTGTTGGTGCTCGGGGACGGGCGCACCAACTATCGTGATCCGGCCCTCGACGTGCTGGCCGATATGGTGACCGCCAGCCGCCATGCGCACTGGCTGAATCCCGAGCCCAAACATCTGTGGGGCAGTGGAGACTCGGCGGTGCCGCGCTACCAAGACGTGATCGCGATGCACGAATGCCGGTCCGCCAAGCAGCTGGCCGCGGTGATCGATCAGCTGCTGCCGGTCTGACGGCGTTAGCGCGTCTTCTGGTAGACGAGCCAGCGCATCTCGATCGGGCACTTATCGCGCTCGATGGTGAACACGTCCTGGCCACTGACCCAATCCGCGTACCAGCTGGTGGGCGGCCAGGCGCCCAGGGGCAAATGCTCTTTCTCGTAGTCGTAGACGGAGTCATCGGCAACGAGCTCCAGGGGCAGTCCGGCTGCCGCGGTCGACATCTCGTACCGGGTGAAGATGGTGGTGTAGGTCTGCTGCCCGAACTCACGCGCGGCCTCATCGGGTGCGTAGCTACCGCGGGGCAGGAAGGTGTTGAACACCAAGCGGCCACCGCGCGCCAGCGAATGGGCAGCGAGCTCGAACAGGCTGCGCAACTGCTGCGTAGTCCGAAAGTCCGATACCACCTCGGAGAGCAGAATCAGCTGATAGTCCTGCCGTAGATCGTCCTTACTCGTGAACACGTCTCGGTTGATGACGTGCAGGTCGATGGATTCGCGTTGGGCGTCAGAGCGGATCATCGAGGCGAACGCCGGGGTCATTTCCACCGCGTCGACCGGGTGGCCACGCCGTGCCAGAGCAAGGGCGTTGCGCCCGGTTCCTGCACCGATGTCGAGGATCGGATGCGTCCTGGGATCGGCTGCCTCGTTAGCCAGCGCCCACACCCTAGCGTCGGGTTCGGTGCCGAACAGCGGAGGCTCTCGGGTGCTAATCCAATCTTCGTAGGCAGCCTCCACCGTCCACCATCGGGTGTCCACTTGATAGTGCAGGGTCGGGCCGACGGGTGCGTTGTACGAGATCACGACGCTCGAACGCGGCGAAGCGGAATAGGCGCTGGCCAACTGGCCCTCGAGCGCCGACCTGAGATGAGCGATTTCGTCGTCGGAAAACTTCCTCCCCACACTTGCGAATATGTCGGCACACATCGTCACGTACTCGTCGATCAAGCCCGGAACTGCTGGCAGCGAGATCTCGCCCTTGACGAGCGACCGGGTAAGGAACCGTTGCTTCATTGCATCTTTGGCCAGCTGCTGAGCTTGATCGACTGAACCGAGGTGAAAATCATCCACAGACACCTTCTACACGACCGGGCGGGCCGTTGACGGTGCAATGGATGGAAGGCCTTAGCGTGATGCTCGCGGGTAACGGAATTCAGGAGGCGGCCGATGACATCGGGGGCCCGCCATCGGTATTAGGTCCGAGCTGGGAAATCGGCGCTCATCGGCCGCTCAAGTAAGCTGGCAAACCGTGCAAAAACACCGCCGCAGGCTGGGAGTGATGGGGGGGACGTTCGACCCCATCCATTACGGCCACCTGGTCGCGGCCAGCGAGGTGGCGCACCTGTTCGAGCTGGACGAAGTGGTGTTTGTGCCCAGCGGCCAGCCCTGGCAGAAAGAACGGCACGTCTCCGCCGCCGAGGACCGGTACCTGATGACGGTGATCGCCACCGCGTCCAATCCCCGTTTCTCGGTGAGCCGGGTCGACATCGACCGCGCCGGCCCCACCTACACCAAAGACACGCTGCGGGATCTGCACGCGCTGAACGCGGACTCCGAGCTGTACTTCATCACCGGCGCCGACGCGCTGGCGTCCATCCTGTCGTGGCAAGGCTGGGAAGAGCTGTTCGAGTTGGCGCGGTTCATCGGGGTCAGCCGGCCCGGCTACGAGCTACGCCACGAGCACATCACCGGCGTGCTGGGCGATCTGGCCGAGGACGCGCTGAGCCTGGTCGAGATCCCGGCCCTGGCGATCTCGTCGACCGACTGCCGCCTGCGCGCCGAACAGCGCCGACCCCTGTGGTACCTGATGCCCGACGGCGTCGTCCAATACGTCTCGAAACGCCGGCTCTACCGCGGAGAAGGCGCCCGCCACACCGCACCGCGCCTGGCCGCCGGGAACAACTCATGACCGCAACTCAGGAAGCCATCGACATGGCGACGGTGGCGGCCGGCGCGGCCGCCGCCAAGCTCGCCAACGACGTCGTCGTCATTGACGTCTCCGAGCAGCTGGTCATCACGGACTGCTTCGTCATCGCCTCGGCGTCCAACGAGCGGCAGGTCAACGCCATCGTCGACGAAGTCGAGCAGAAAATGCGCAAGGCGGGCCACAAGCCGGCACGCCGCGAGGGCACCCGGGAAGGCCGCTGGACCCTGCTGGATTACCGCGACATCGTCGTGCACATCCAGCATCAGGACGATCGCGACTTCTACGCCCTGGACCGGTTGTGGGGCGACTGCCCGGTGGTGTCGGTGGACTTGGATTCGGAAGACTCAGCGAGCGCGCAATGAGAATCCGTCGCCTGGTGATGCTGCGGCATGGGCAAACCGACTTCAACGCGGGTAGCCGGATGCAGGGGCAATTGGACTCCGCGCTCAGCGAACTGGGCCGCACCCAGGCGATCGCCGCCGCCGAAGTGCTGGGCAAGCTGCAGCCGTTGCTGATCGTTTCGTCGGACCTGCATCGCGCCTACGACACCGCGGTCACACTCGGGGAGCGGACGGGGCTGTCGGTCCGGGTGGACCCCCGGCTGCGCGAGACCCATCTGGGCGACTGGCAGGGGTTGACCCACACCCAGGTCGACGCGCAGGCTCCGGGCGCCCGGATGGCCTGGCGCGAAGACGCAACGTGGGCACCGCATGGCGGGGAAAGCAGGGTCGACGTAGCGGCCCGAAGCCTGCCGGTGGTCACCGAGCTGGTGTCCGGCGAGCCGGAATGGGGCGACCCCGACGGTCCGGACCGACCGGTGGTGCTGGTGGCACACGGAGGTTTGATCGCCGCCTTGTCCGCCGCGCTGCTCAAGCTGCCGGTCGACAACTGGCCGATTCTGGGCGGCATGGGCAATGCCAGCTGGGTGCAGCTGAGTGGGCATGCCGGCGACTCGGATGTCGAGTTCGACAGCATCCGCTGGCGCCTGGACGTGTGGAACGCTTCGGCTCAGGTCGCCAACGATGTCCTCTGAAACGCGGCCGACTCTGCTGGTCTTCGCCGACTCGCTGTCCTATTACGGGCCGACCGGCGGCCTGCCCGCCGACGATCCACGCATCTGGCCCAATATCGTTGCCTCGCAACTAGGTTGGGATTTGGAGCTGATCGGGCGTATCGGCTGGACCTGCCGCGACATCTGGTGGGCGGCAACCCAGGACCCACGGGCCTGGGCGGCGCTGCCCAGGGCAGGCGCGGTGATCTTCGCGACCTGCGGGATGGACTCGCTGCCGTCGGTGTTGCCGACCGCGTTGCGTGAGCTGATCCGCTATGTGCGGCCGCCCTGGCTGCGGCGCTGGGCGCGCGACGGTTATGCGTGGGTGCAGCCCCGGTTGTCACCGGTGGCCAGGCCGGCGTTACCGCCGCACCTGACCGCCGATTATCTTGAACAGACCCGTGCTGCAATCGATTTCAACCGTCCGGGCATTCCGATCGTGGCGTCGCTTCCATCGGTGCATATCGCTCCGACGTACGGCCAGGCTCACCGCGGTCGGGCAGGGACGGTGGCGGCGATCACGGACTGGGCCCACCGCCATGATGTTCCGCTGGTGGATCTCAAAGCCGCCGTCGGCGACGAGGTTATGAACGGACGCGGCAATCCCGACGGGATCCATTGGAATTTCGAGGCGCACCAGGCGGTAGCGGAACTGATGCTGAAGGCGCTGGCCGAGGCAGGGGTGCCGAACGAGAAGTCGCACGGGTAGGGCCATGTCCCGCGCCGGCGACGATGCAGAGCGAAGCGATGAGGTGGGGGCACCTCCCGCTTGCGGGGGAGAGCGGCGCTCGTGACTGTCGTGGTGGTGACCGATGCGGCCGCGCGCCTGCCTGCCGACTTGCTCGACAAGTGGGCGATACGCGTTGTCCCGCTGCACATCTTGCTCGACGGGGTCGATCTGCGCGACGGCGTGGACGAGATCCCCGATGACCTTTACAAGCGCCACGCCACCACCGCGGCGGCCACCCCGGCCGAACTGGCCAACGCCTACCAGCAGGCGCTGAGCGACAGCGGTGGCGACGGCGTGGTAGCAGTGCATATTTCGTCGGCGTTGTCGGGGACCTACGGCGCCGCCGAACGCACGGCCGCCGACCTCGACCCCGCGATTCGGGTTGTCGACTCCAGGTCAGCCGCGATGGGCACCGGTTTTGCCGCGCTGGCCGCCGCGCGGGCCGCGGCCGGCGGCGCCGACCTGGATGCGGTTGCGGGCGCTGCGCGTTCGGCGGTGGGTCGTAGTCACTCGTTCATCGTGGTGCACCGGTTGGACAATCTGCGCCGCAGCGGCCGCATCGGCGGGCCCCAAGCGTGGCTGGGCACCGCGCTGGCGCTCAAGCCGCTGTTGCGTATCGATGACGGCAAACTTGTTTTGGCCCAACGGGTTCGCACGGTAAGTCACGCGACGGCCACCATGATCGATCGGGTTTGCGAGGTGGTCGGCGAAGGTTCCGCCGCTGTGGCGGTACACCACGTCACCAACCCCGACGGCGCGAAGGAGGTGGCCGCCACTCTGGCGCAGCGGCTGCCCGCATGCGAGCCGGCGATCATTACGCCGTTGGGGCCCGTGCTGGCGCTGCACGTCGGCGCCGGAGCCGTTGCGGTGTGTCTGGAATTACCCGAGGCGTAACAGAATTACGCTCGACGTGCGTTATCACCGCGGGGATGGACGATTTGCGGCCACCAGAACCAACGGCCCAACAGCGTGGCGATCGACGGCATCAGTAGCGTGCGCACGATCAGCGTGTCGAGCAGCAGACCGATACAGACGGTGGATCCGAACTGGCCGAGAACCGTCAGCTCGCTGCCCAACATGGACGCCATGGTGAAGGCGAACACCAGACCCGCGGCCGTCACCACCCCGCCGGTGCCGGCCATCGACCGGATGATGCCTGTCTTGAGGCCGGCGTGGATCTCTTCCCTGAATCGGGAGACCAACAGCAGGTTGTAGTCGGATCCGACGGCCAACAGGATGATGACCGACAGCGCCATCACGATCCAGTGGATCCTGAAGCCGAACAAGTTCTGCCAGATCAGCACGGACAGGCCGAAGGACGCGGCGATCGAGCTGGCGGCCGTGCCGACGATCACCAGTGCGGCGACCGCGCTTCGGGTGAGCAGCAGCATGATCATGAAGATCAGCGTCAACGACGCGACCACCGCGATCATCAGGTCGTATTTAGCGCCGTCGTGCATGTCCTTGAAGGTCGCTGCGGTTCCGCCCAGATAGACCTTGGCCTCCGACAGCGAGGACTGCTTCAGTCCCTCCTGCGCAGCCGTCCGCTCGGCATCGACCCGCGAGATCCCTTCCGGCGTCATCGGATCGCCCTGGTGGGTGATGAAGAAGCGCGCCGACTTGCCGTCCGGCGACAGGAACATTCGCAGTCCCGTTTGGAAGTCCGGGTTCTGGAATGCCTCCGGGGGCAAGTAGAACATGTCGTCGTTCTGCGACTGGTCGAAGCTTTGCCCCATCACGATCGCGGTATTGCTCATGGCCTCCATCTGGTTGATCATCGCCGAGAACGTCTGATACAGCGTCAGCGTGATGGCCTTGGTGGCCTTCTGCGAAGCGATCAGCGCGGGGAACAGCGACATCAGCTCGTGCGTAGCCGCGGCGGTGTGCTGGATGTCAGCCGTGAGCTCGTGGAACTTCTCGGCAAGCTGGTCGAAACCGTCGATCGTGTCGAATATGGACCGTAACGAGAAGCAGATGGGGATGTCGTAGCAGTGCTTTTCCCAGTAGAAGTAGGACCTGATCGGCCGCCACATGTCTTCGAAATCCGCAATATGATTTCGTAATTCATCGGTGATCTGCGATGTTTCCGCTGTGGTCTTCGCGCTGTCGTCAGCGGCCTTGGAAAGATCTTGCGTCACCGCGTACTGGCGTTCCGTGATGTCGATGTTGACCTGCAGCTGGTCGGCCAACTTGAGGATGTCGGCTATGCGGTCTTTGAGGAAGGCCATGTTCTGCATGGTCGTCTGGCTCTGCATGCTGTTCTGAAACGGTATGGAGCTGTGCTGAATTGGGATGCCCAACGGCCGGGTGATGTCCTGGATCATGGCGATACCGACCACGCGAATGACATTCTTGGCGACTTTGTCCAAGACAAGCATGTCAGCCGTGTTGCGCATGTCGTGGTCGGCCTCGATCATCAGCATGTCGGGGTTCATCCGGGCCTGCGAGAAATGCCGGTCGGCGGCGGCTTGCCCCTGGTTCGACGGGGCACTGGTGGGTAGGTAGTAACGGTCGTTGTAGCTCGTCCTATAGCTCGGCAGGGTGACCATGCCGACTAGGACGACCGCGGCGCTCACCGCCAGAATCGGTGCGGGCCAGCGCACCACCGCGGTGCCGACCCGTCCCCATAGGCGACCCCTCTTGGCCGCCACTTTGGATTCGAAACGGCCGAACTTACTGCCCAAAAAGACGATGGCGGGACCGAGCGTGAGCCCGGCCAGCACGACGACGAGCATGCCGATGGCCACCGGCGCGCCCATCGTGTTGAACCAGGGCAGCCGCGCGAAGCTCAGGCAGTAGGTCGCACCGGCGATGGTCAGGCCGGACCCGAGCACCACCGGGGTCACTCCGCGAAACGTCGTGTAGTACGCCGTTTCTGGATCCTCACCGGAGCGCCGTGCCTCTTGATATCGGCCGACGAGGAAGATCCCGTAGTCGGTGCCGGCCGCGATCGCCAGCATGGTCAGGATGTTCGCGGCGAATGTGGTGAGCCCGAATGCGTTGTTATAGGCCAGAACCGCGACCACTCCACGTGCGCACAGCAACGAAACAAAGGTCATGAACAACTGGATCAACGTGGTGGCGATGGAGCGGTAGACCAGCAGCAGCATGATCGCGATCGCGCCGAGGGTGAACAGCGTGATCTTGGCCAGGCTGGCGTTCCCGATGACGTGCATGTCGTCGCTGAGCGCGGCCGGGCCGGTGACATAGACCTTCAGCCCGGAGGGCGGCGGATTCTTGTCGATGACCTTGCGGACCGCCTCGACCGAGTTGTTGGCCTGGGTGGTGCCCTGGTTGCCGGCAAGGTTCAACATGACGTAGGCGCCCTTGCCGTCGGCGCTCTGGGCGCCCGCCGCGGTCAATCGGTCACCCCAGAAGTCCTGGATGTGCTGGATGTGGTTGTGATCCTGCTGCAGTTGGCGAATCAGGTTGTCGTAGTAGTGATGCGCGTCGGCACCCAGGGGCTCCTGACTCTCCAGCACGATCATGATGGTGCTGTTGGAATCGAATTCCTTGAAATTGTGCCCCAGTCGCATCATCGCCTTCATCGACGGGGCGTCCAGCGGGGCCATCGGCGCCGAATGTGCCTCGCCGACGACCTCCAGCGTGGGGACGGCGATGTTGACGAGCGCCGTGATGACAACCCAGCCCAGAATGATCGGCACCGCGAACAGGCGGATCATGTGCGGAATGAAGGGGCGGTGCGGGCGCTTGGTGCTCTCGTCTGCGCCTTTGACGTCTTGGGCCTTGATTGGGCCCGTGGGCGCGTCAGTCGCCTCGTCTGTCCGATTCTCGAGGTCGCTCATGCGGACTTCACCAGGCAGAAGGTTTGCGGGTTGAAGCCGTCGGACTTCCGCTCTTCGCGGACCACGCCGTCCACGGTGATGCGGCAGCCGATCTGACTGCCGTCACCTTGCACCATGATGTTGGCGCTCACCGAGGGCAGCGTCGTGGAGACGGTGTACGACCAGGGCAGTGCGGCGGCGTTGACTTGGTTGGTGTTGGCGTCGGCGTCCCAGTAGTTGATGTTCGCGGTGCTTCCGGGCGAGCCGTAGACCTCATACAGGACGACTTTTGGGTTGAATTGCACAATCTTGATCCCGGCGCCGGCGTTCGCATTGAGGTCCTCGGAGCCGAAAATCTTGTGGATCCGGGACACGATCAATGCCGAGACGGCGAGCACAACCACCAGGACCAGGGGTATCCAAGCTCGCTTGATTAAGCCGGTAATGCGACCCACCTTCATTCACCGCCCTTCGCGCACCGATCCTGGGTTGCAACGCGCCACCGCAAAGCTTGCTTCCTGCGTCATTTGCCCGGGTCGACGGAACGGAACCTTTGTTCGGCTAAGCATGTTAGACCTTAGAGGACGCAAGCGTTCCTCCGGGGTGCCCTCGATGTGGTGAACGGCACACGTCAGCGTCCCACCCGCCCGGTGACCGGGGGCAGGTCGGCGAGCGTCACGATCCCGGGTTCGGCGGCCACCACCGCCGGGACCGCGTTGGTGACCGGCATCGCGGTGTAGATCATGCCCAGACCCATGAAGCCCGGCTCCGTCCAATCCTTCGGGGGCAGACAGTGCAGGACGGTGCGCATGTTGGGCAGCCCGAAGACCTGGATGACGTGACCGTGCTCGAGTGGTTTGGGTGGGGCCACGTGACTGCCCATGACCCAGTTGAACCCGACACTGACGACGTTGCGATCACCCACCCAGCCGCGGTGGTAGCCGTAGACGCCGCCGATGGTGCCGGCCGGGATGGTCATGAAACCCAGGTCGGAGTCGCCGGTGGCCGCGGTGAAGGTGACGTCGAAGGTCACCTTGTCCAGCTTCGCCCCAATCGCATCGGCCATCATCGCGGCTGACTCCGCGAAGACCTCACTTTGCCGGCGCACGCTCTCGGCCAGTCCCGGGGTGTCGGGGTGTTGCGAAAACCCCATCGCCGTTTGGGTTTCCGCCGATTCGTAGGTCGAGCAGTCGACCGACTCGGTGATCCGGATCTCGTCGACCCGCTCGCAGGACGCGCTCAGCACCATGCCGACCATGTTCGTCATCCCGGGATGTGCGCCGCTGCCGAAGATCGTCGAGCTGCCGCGCTTGCACGCGTCCTCGATGCGTTGCCGGTCCTGCGGGGTCTGCTTGCCGCCGGTGATCCAGGCCGCGCTGGAACACACATTGACGCCCGATTCCAGCAGGCGGACCAATTCGTCGATGTCGGGCCACAACGGGTTGTAACAGCACGCATCGGGTTGTAGCGCAAGCAGCGCGTCTATGTCGTTGGTCGCGTGCACACCCGTCGGCGCCGGCCAGCCCGATAGGTCGGCGGCGTCGACGCCGACCTTGTCCGCGCCGTGCGCGTACACGCCGACCAGCTCCATATCGGGCCGGCCGATGATGGCGTGCAACGATCGCCGCCCGATGTTGCCGGTCGTCCACTGGATCACCCGCAGCGGGCGGTCGGTGCTGGCTGTGCTCATCGGGGCTCCTTTGCCGGTGCGATTGGACTCATTATGTTCAACCCGTCCCACGGGCACACGAGCCGGGCGTCCCAATATTCGAAAGCGATCGGCAATTGGCTTGACGCTGCTGGGCTTTAACGCTGGAGAACCAGCAGAATTGCAACGTCAGGCGTCCAGCCGGGTGAATTGGTCGCGGCGGTACTGCTCAACACAGGCGGCGCGCCGGATCTTGCCGCTCGTCGTGGTGGGAATCGACCCGGGCGATACCAGCACGAGGTCTCCGACATTCAAGCCGTGCGCATTGGATATTGCCGAGGTGACGTCGCTTTTGACCCCGCTGAGCCAGCGCATCGCCTCCTCGTTGGAATCGCCGCGCTTCTTGAGCTCGATGACGGTGACGAGGTTCTCGGTGCTGTTCACCGGAACCGATATCGCCGCGACCGGACCTGGGTACGGATTCACTGATGGCGGTCGAACTCCGCAACCGGTTGCACAGCCAGTTCGGTGGCGCCTTCACGATCAGCGCCACCGCGGTATTCGACTATCCGACGATCGGCGGGCTCGCCGAGTACCTGGCTGGCCAGATGCCGGGGTTGGCCGCACAGTCGGGTGAGGCGGAATCCGTCGACGCGCCCGTGTCTACGTGATCGAACCGGCCGCGGCTCGGTCGTGGTACTAAGAACTCACCCTGGGGCGTCGAGTTGCTCAGCAAGACAAGCAATTTCGCCGGTCGTCTGCCTGTTCGTTGGATGGGCCGTAGCTTAGTCTTGCAGCCTGGCCAAGTCGTAGTCGGTGATGTGGTCGATCAGCACCCCGAGGTGATCCTGCGAAGAGCCCAGGGTTTGCTCTATCGCCGTGAGCCGGGCCGCGTAGTGGCTGACCGGATACTCCACGGTGATGCCGATGCCGCCGTGCATCTGGATCGACTCCTGCGCGATATGCCGGCCCGAGCGGCCGATCTGCAGCTTGGCGCGCGACGCGATCACCGGGTCGAGGTTGCCGTCGGCGATCGACATCGCCGCGTAGAAGTTCATGCTGCGCGCCATTTCCAGCGAAACGTACATGTCGGCGGCGCGCTGAGTGAGTCCCTGGAACTTGTTGAGTGTGACACCGAACTGCTTGCGGGTCTTGAGGTGATCGGTGGTCAGGCGCAGCGCTTCCTCCATGGCCCCGACCGCTTCGGAACACAACGCCGACTGGATGCGGACGAGGGTGTCGCGGATGGCACGTGATGCATCGACCGCTTCGCCCAGCGGTTGCGCAGGTGCGGACTCCAGCTCGATCTGGGCGCCGCGCTGTCCGTCGAATGTTCGATAGCCATGACGGGTCACAGTCTCGGCGTCCACCAGGAACAACCCTGTGCCGCCGTCCGGCAGCGCGGCGCTGACCAGCAGCGTGTCGGCGCAGTCGCCGGCCAGAACTGGGTTCTTCCGTCCGCTCACTGTCCACGAATCACCTTGCCGCGCAGCTTGAGTGGAGGTTTCGGTCGTCGGTTTGCGGTGGCCTGGCTCCAGGTGGGCGAAGGCCAGTAGATGCTGGCCGGCGGCGACATCGTCCAGTAGCTGTTTCTGCTCATCGGTGCCCAGTTCGGCGACCAGCGCGCCGGGCGCCAGCGCGGCGTGCAGGATCGGCTCGGGGGCCAACCTGCGCCCAACCTCGGTGAGCACCACCATGATCTCGATGTGGCCCGACTCGTCCTGATCGAAGCCCAGGCCGAGAATGCCGGTATCGGCGAGCTGGCTCCAGACCTCGCGGCTCCAGCCCAGATCCGAGCCGATGACCTTGATGCGGCTCTCCGGGTCGTAGGTGCGTGACAGCAGGTCACGGGTGGTGTCGCGGAGCAGGGTCTGCTCGTCGCTCAACTGAAAGTCCATGGCTGCCTCACAATCCCAGAATGGTGGACGCGATGATGTTGCGCTGCACTTCGCTGCTGCCGCCGTAGATCGACGCCTTGCGCCAGTTCAGGTAGCGCGGGGCACTGGTCTGCGCCCAGCTCGGAGACGAAATGCCTTCCCCGTCGGCGGGAAGCGCGTCCGGCCCAGCCACCTCGGCCAACAGTTCGGTGGCTACCTGCTGTAACTGGCTGCCGCGCAGCTTGAGCACCGACGACGCCGGGTTGGGCGTGCCGTCCGAGGAGTCTGAGACCACCCGTGCCTGCGTGAGTTCCAATGCCAGCAGATCGTTTTCGGCCTCTGCCAGCCGGGCCGCGAACAGCGGGTCGTCGAGCACTCCGGTTTCCGCGGCGTGCTTTTTCACCTCGGCGAGGCGCACCTTGGTCCGTCCCACCCCGGCGATGCCGGTGCGCTCGTTGCCCAGCAGGAATTTTGCGTACGTCCAGCCCCGGTTCTCTTGTCCGACAAGCTGATTGGCCGGTACCCGAACGTCAGAGAAGAACAACTCGTTGATTTCCTGGCCGCCGTCGATCGTCTTGATCGGCCGGAGTGTGATGCCCGGCGTCTTCATGTCGAAGAGCAGGAACGTAATCCCGGCCTGGCGTTTGGGTGCCTGCGGGTCGGTGCGCACCAGGCAGAAGATCCAGTCCGCATACTGGCCCAGCGTCGTCCACGTCTTCTGGCCATTGACGACGTAGCTGTCGCCGTCGCGGACCGCGGTGGTGCGCAGCGACGCGAGGTCCGAGCCGGCCTCGGGTTCGGAGAATCCCTGGCACCACCAGATGTCGAGGTTGGCGGTCGGCGGCAGGAAGCGCTCCTTGATCTCCTGTGACCCGAATTCGGCGATCACCGGGCCGACCATCTTGGTATTGAAGTTCAGCGGCTCGGGCACACACGCCAATTGCATCTCGTCGGACCAGATCTGGTGCTGGGTGGGCGTCCAGTCCTTGCCGCCCCATTCGACCGGCCAATTCGGTACCGCCAGACCGTGTTCGTTCAGGATTTTGTGCGTGGCGACGATCTGGTCCTTGCTCAGCGACGAGCCCTCTCGCATCAGCTCGCGGACGTCTTCGGGGATCTTCGTGGTATAGAAGCTGCGAAGCTCGTCGCGAAACGCGGCTTCGTCTGCTGTGAGCGCCAGTTTCACGGCAGCCTCCTGTTTTTGGGAGCTGGGGGGCTTCTCCTGCACGTTAAGCTGCCGTCGTCGCGGTACGCCAACCGGGTGCCGCAGCGGCGTTTGTGCACAAGTTCGCGTTGATCCACAGACCGGCGTCCGGACGGCTTCGGAGGCGGCCATTGTGGCGGTTGTCGGGCCTACGGTCGGCGACATGCGAACCGAACTTCCCGCCGAGCGACTGCATCGACGGCTCGGCGCCGACCCGGACACCAGGGACATCCAAGCACCCGCCGACTCCGACAGTTCGGACCCGACGCCCGAAGCCGCGGACGAGGACCAGAACTCGTTGTTGCCGCGCTGGGTTCCGGACGCGTCTCAACGCGCAGGCTGGCTCGCCAGGGTGCGTGCCGATCCGGGCCGCGCCGGTGCCATCGCATTGGCGGTCGTCGCCGCACTGGCCGTGCTGATCACGGTATTCACCTTGGTGCGCGACCGGCCCGCGCCGGTGATGTCCGCCAAGCTGCCCCCGGTGGAGCGGGCCGCGTCGGCGCGCCCTAGATCGTCGGCCGCTCCGGCCGCCGGCCAGCCGGCCAATCCGGATCGACCCGTAGTGGTCAGCGTGGTCGGTCTGGTGCACACCCCCGGACTGGTCACCCTGGCGCCCGGCGCGCGTATCGCCGATGCGGTGCAGGCCGCGGGCGGCGCGGTGGACGGTGCGGACACCATCGGACTGAATATGGCCCGTCCGGTCGGCGACGGTGAGCAGATCGTGGTTGGGCTTGCACCCGTTTCGGGGCAGCCGGCGGTGCTCGGCAGCTCGGTGGGCTCGGGTTCGGCCCCGGCTTCCGCGAGCCCGCCAGGTTCCGGGCCGGCGCCGGGATCGACCAAACCCAAGGGCGGTGAGGTGGTCGACCTCAACGCCGCGACCGTCGAGCAGCTGGACGCGCTGCCCGGAGTCGGCCCGGTCACCGCTGCGGCGATCGTGGCGTGGCGGCAGGCCCACGGCAGGTTCACCAGCGTGGACCAACTCGCCGACGTCGACGGCATCGGCCCGGCTCGCCTGGACAAGCTGCGCCCTCTGGTTCGTGTCTGATACCGGTGCGCCAACCCGGCGGTGATGAGCGTGATGAGCTTCTGGCGGCGCCACTCGATGTCCGCCTGGTGCCGGCCGCGCTCACCAGTTGGGCGGCGACGGCTGCCGGGACCGTGTGGCCGGTCGGCCGGGTGTTCGCGTTGTGCTGCGTCACGCCGGCCGCCGTCTCGGGTGCGCTGTTGTGGTACGCGACGCGCCGGTGCGGTCGATGCGCGCGGCTCCGGTCGATCAGCGCCGGACTGGTGGCGATCGGTGTTGTGGGCGCGGGGTTCGGGCTTGCGATCGCGTTGCGCGCCGACGCCGTTAGTCGCCACCCGATCGCCGCGGCGTTCGGAACGGCCGTGCCGGTCACGGTCACCCCCAGCGAGAGCGCGCTGTCGCTGGGCTCAGGCCGGCTGATGTTTCGTGCCACCTTGCAACGGCTGCGCGATGACGAAATGTCCGGGCGGGTCGTGGTTTTCGCGCGCACGTCGGACTTCGATTCGGAAGACGGCTCAGTGATGGTCGGCCAGCCGATGCGGTTCACCGCTCGCATCAGCCACCCGTCCCGCCACGACCTGACCGTCGCGGTGCTCAACGCGACGGGCCAGCCCACCTTTGGCCGGGCCGATGCGGTGCAGCGCGCGGCGCACACCGTCCGCAGCCGGTTCGTCGCGGCGGTTCGGGGTGTGTTGCCTCCCGATCAGGCCGCGATGTTGCCCGCCCTGGTTCTCGGTGACACCTCGGCGGTCGCCGCCGAAACCGGCCGCGAGTTTCGCGCGGCGGGCATGACGCACTTGACCGCGGTGTCGGGGGCCAACGTCACCATCGTGTGCGGCGCGGTGCTGTTGTCGGCCCGGCTGCTTGGTCCCCGGGTGGCCGTGCTGCTGGCCGCGTCGGCTCTGGTCGCCTTCGTCATCGTGGTGCAGCCGACGGCCAGTGTGTTGCGGGCGGCATTGATGGGTGCCATCGCGTTGGCGGGGATAGTGTCGTCGCGCCGCCGGCAAGCGATTCCGGCGCTGTCTGCCACCGTGCTCGTGTTGATGGCCACCGCCCCGCAGCTGGCCGTCGATGTGGGCTTCGCACTGTCCGTGCTGGCGACGGCCGCGCTGATCCTCATCGCGCCGGTCTGGTCACGGCGGCTGGTCGGGCGGGGCTGCCCCAAGCCGTTTGCGGACGCGCTCGCCGTGGCCTGGGCGGCGCACGTGGTGACCGTTCCGCTGGTCGCCGGTATCTCGGGCCGGGTCAGTCTGGTCGGCGCGGTCGCCAATCTCGCGGTGGCCGCCGTGATAGCACCGATCACCGTGCTCGGCAGCGCGGCGGCGGTGCTGTGTTTGCTGTGGCCGGGCGGTGCGCAACTGTTGATCCGTTTCACCGGCCCCGAACTGTGGTGGGTGCTGAGGGTGGCGCACTGGGCGGCCGGTATGCCGGGCGCGACGGTGTCTGTTCCGGCTGGTGTGCCGGGCGTGGTGGTGGTCGGTGCTACCGCGGTGTTGGTGGTGGCGCTGTGGCGGTGGCGGTGGTTTCGCGCCGCGACGGGACTGGCCGCGATGGTCGGTGTCGGTTGCCTGCTGGCCTGGTCGCTGTCACGAGTAGTCGGGCGGTCGTGACACCATCGTGGGGTGAGCGAGGTTTCACCGTTGCACCTGGTCCTGGGAGACGAGGAATTTCTGGTCGAGCGGGCCGTGGCGGCGGTGCTGCGGTCGGTCCGGCAGGGGGCCGGGACCGATGATGTGCCCGTCAACCGGATGCGGGCGGGTGACGTCAGTACCTACGAGCTCGCCGAACTGCTGAGCCCGTCACTGTTCGCCGACGAGCGCGTCGTCGTGCTGGAGGCAGCCGCCGACGCGGGCAAGGAAGCCGCCGCGGTGGTCGCATCGGTGGCCGCCGACATTCCGCCGGGCACGGTGCTTGTGGTGGTGCACTCGGGTGGCGGGCGAGCCAAAGCGCTGGCCAACGACCTGCGCTCGCTCGGCGCCGCGGTGCATCCGTGCGCGCGGCTGACCAAGGTCAGCGAGCGCGTCGACTTCATCCGCGAGGAATTTCGCGCGTCGGGGGTCAAGGTCGATGAGGGGACGGTGACAGCGCTGCTCGACGCTGTCGGTTCCGATGTGCGCGAACTCGCCTCGTCCTGTTCGCAATTAGTCGCCGACACCGCCGGTGAGGTGGACGCCGCCGCGGTGCGGCGCTATCACAGCGGCAAAGCCGAAGTGAAAGGCTTCGACATCGCCGACAAGGCAGTGGCCGGCGATGTGGCGGGAGCCGCGGAAGCCCTGCGGTGGGCGATGATGCGCGGCGAGCCGCTCGTGGTGTTGGCCGACGCGCTGGCCGAAGCCGTGCACACCATCGGCCGGGTGGCACCGCTGTCCGGCGACCCCTACCGTCTGGCTGCGCAACTGGGAATGCCGCCCTGGCGGGTGCAGAAGGCGCAGAAACAGGCCCGGCGTTGGTCGCGTGACACGGTCGCCGTCGCGATGCGAGTGGTGGCCGAGCTCAACGCCAACGTCAAGGGAGCCGTCGCGGACGCCGACTATGCGCTGGAATCGGCGGTCAGGAAGGTTGCCGAGCTGGCTGCCGACCGGAGCTGACGCGTCAGTCCAGGCCGTTGAGGGCTTTGGCCAGCGCCGACTTCTTGTTGGCCGCCTGGTTCTTGTGGATCACGCCCTTGCTGGCCGCCTTGTCCAGCTTGCGGTTGGTCGACGCCAGCAGCTCCGCGGCCTTTTCCTTTTCGCCCGCGTGGGCGGCCTCGCGGAACGCGCGGACAGCGGTACGAAGCGAGGACTTCACCGACTTGTTGCGCAGCCGGGCGCGCTCGTTGGTGCGGTTGCGCTTCTGCTGCGACTTGATGTTTGCCACGCGTTAGTTCCTTAGTTGGTCTGGGGCTGGTCTGGGTCGGCCAGGGTGGCTTGACCGCCCGTAGCGACTGTCCAGGTTATCAGCCGGTTACGTTTTCGCCCAAAAGTGGAACTCAAGGAAACCTAAGCCTGCTGGGACGTCGCTTTTGGGGGAGCATGTCAGACGTGACGCTTGCTAACTCGGTCGACAGGCCCAAGCGACGTGCGCGTGCGCGCGCTGAACGCATCTTCGGCGGGTACAACAGGTCGGACGACGTCTATTCAATGGCGTTCGACGAGATGTTCGACGCCCAGGGCAATGTCCGCGGCCCGTACAAGGGCATCTACTCCGAGCTCGCGCCGTCGGACGCGTCGGATCTCAAGGCCCGCGCCGAGGCGCTGGCCCGGGCGTTCATCGACCAGGGCATCACCTTTTCGCTGTCGGGCCAGGAACGCCCCTTCCCACTGGACCTGGTGCCGCGGGTCATCTCGGCGGCCGAATGGAACCGGCTGGAGCGGGGCATCACCCAGCGCGTCAACGCCCTCGAGCGCTACCTCGACGACATTTACGGGGATCAGGAGATCTTGCGCGACGGCGTGATCCCGCGCCGCTTGATCACGTCCTGCGAGCACTTCCACCGCCAGGCCGTGGGCATCGTCCCGCCCAACGGGGTGCGCATCCACGTCGCGGGCATCGATTTGATCCGCGATGACCGTGGCGACTTCCGGGTCCTCGAAGACAACCTGCGCTCGCCGTCCGGGGTGTCCTACGTCATGGAGAACCGGCGCACCATGGCGCGGGTTTTCCCGAACCTCTTCGCTACCCATCGGGTGCGCGCGGTCGACGACTACTCCTCGCACCTGCTTCAGGCGCTGCGTAACTCCGCGGCCACCAACGAGGCCGACCCGACGGTGGTGGTGCTGACCCCGGGCGTGTACAACTCGGCCTACTTCGAGCATTCGCTGCTAGCCCGCCAGATGGGCGTCGAGCTGGTCGAGGGCCGCGACCTGTTTTGCCGCGACAACCAGGTGTACATGCGCACCACCGAGGGGGAGCGGCAGGTCGACGTCATCTATCGACGCATCGACGACGCCTTCCTGGACCCGCTGCAGTTCCGTGCCGACTCGGTGCTCGGGGTGGCGGGCCTGGTCAACGCCGCGCGCGCCGGCAACGTCGTGATTTCCAGCGCTATCGGCAACGGCGTCGGCGACGACAAACTCATCTACACCTATGTGCCGACCATGATCGAGTACTACCTGGGCGAAAAGCCGCTGCTGGCGAACGTCGACACCTACCGCTGCTGGCTCGATGACGAACGCGAAGAGGTGCTCGACCGCGTCCGCGAACTGGTCCTCAAGCCGGTCGAGGGTTCCGGTGGTTACGGCATCGTTTTCGGTCCGGAAGCCTCCGACAAAGAACTCGCCGTCGTCAGCAAAAAGATTCGCGACGATCCGCGAAGCTGGATCGCGCAGCCGATGATGGAGCTGTCCACCGTGCCAACCCAGATCGAAAACACGCTGGCCCCCCGCTACGTCGACCTGCGGCCGTTCGCGGTCAACGACGGCGACGGCATATGGGTGCTGCCGGGCGGGCTGACCCGCGTCGCGCTGGTCGAAGGTTCGCGCGTGGTCAACTCCAGCCAGGGCGGCGGCTCCAAGGACACCTGGGTGCTGGCGCCGCGCGCCTCGGTGGCCAACCGCGAGCTGGGCGCCGCCGAGGTGGTGCATTCGCTGCCGAAACCCTTGCCCGACCCGGAGGGCGACAGATCGTCACCGCCATCAAAGCAGTCACAAAAGCAGACGCAGCGCACCCAGCAGCCGCGAGAAGAGCGCTCCCAGCAACAGGGTGAGCAACAGCAACAACAGAAGGCGAGGCGCTGATGCTCGCCCGCAACGCCGAAGCGCTGTATTGGATCGGTCGCTATGTCGAGCGCGCCGACGACACCGCCCGCATCCTGGACGTAGCCGTGCACCAGTTGCTCGAGGATTGCAGCGTCGATCCTGACCAGGCCTCCCGGCTGCTGCTGCGGGTGCTCGGCATCGAGGCGCCGGACCACGAGCTGGACGTCTGGTCGCTGACCGACCTGGTGGCATTCAGCTCCGACACCCAGGGTGGTTGCTCCATCGTCGGCTCGATTTCGGCGGCGCGGGAAAACGCGCGGTCGGCGCGGGAAGTGACCTCGAGCGAGACCTGGGAGTGTCTGAACACCACCTACCATGCCCTCGCCGAACGCGAGCGCGCCGCGAAACGACTTGGGCCGCACGAGTTTTTGTCCTTCATCGAGGGCCGCGCGGCAATGTTCGCCGGCCTGGCCGATTCGACGCTCTCCCGTGACGACGGGTACCGCTTCATGGTGCTGGGCCGCGCTATCGAGCGTGTCGACATGACGGTGCGGCTGTTGCTGTCACGGGTGGGGGACAGCGCCTCGTCGCCGGCGTGGGTGACGCTGCTGCGCTCTGCGGGTGCGCATGACACCTACCTACGCACCTACCGCGGTGTGCTGGACGCGGGCCGGGTCGTCGAGTTCATGATGCTCGACCGGCTGTTTCCGCGTTCGGTTTTCTACTCGCTGAGGCTGGCCGAACACAACCTCGACGAGTTGCTGCACAATCCGCACAGCCGGGTGGGGGCCACCGCCGAAGCGCAGCGGTTGCTCGGGCAGGCCCGCAGCGAACTGGAGTTCGTGCAACCCGGTGTATTGCTGGAGTCACTGGACAGCCGCCTGGCCAGCCTGCAGAGAACCTGCCACGATGTCGGAGATGCGTTGGCATTGCAGTATTTTCACGCCGCGCCGTGGGTGGCGTGGTCGGATGCGGGGCATCAAGGTCGACTGGTCGGCAAGAACGGGGAAGCCTGATGTGGCGGGTGCGGGTGGTGCACACCACCGGATACGCCTACCGATCGCCGGTGACGGCCTCCTACAACGAAGCCCGGCTGACGCCGCGGTCCAACACCCGGCAGAACGTCATCCTCAACCGCGTCGAAACCATTCCGGCCACCCGGTCCTACCGCTACATCGACTATTGGGGTACCGCCGTCACGGTGTTCGATTTGCATGCGCCGCACACCGAACTGACGGTGTCGTCGTCGTCCGTCGTCGAGACGGAGCGCCCGGAGTCGGCGTCGACGCGGGCGACATGGACCGATCTGCAATCGGTGGCCGTCATCGATCGGTTCGACGAAGTGCTGCGCCCCACCGAGTACACGCCGGTAAGCGAACGTGTTGCGGCGGTGAGCAAGCGGATCACCAAAAACCACGAGCCGCGGGAAGCTGTCGTGGCCGCCGCCCGGTGGGCGCGCAGCGAGCTGGATTACCTTCCGGGCACCACGGGCGTGCACTCGTCGGGGCTGGACGCGCTGGAGCGGGGCAGGGGCGTCTGTCAGGACTTCGCACACCTGACGCTGATGGTGTTGCGCGGCATGGGAATTCCCGCCCGCTATGCGTCGGGGTACCTACACCCCAAACGCGACGCCAAGGTCGGAAAGACCGTTGACGGCCGCAGCCACGCCTGGGTCCAGGCTTGGACGGGCGGCTGGTGGAACTACGACCCGACCAATGACACCGACATCACCGAGCAGTACATCAGCGTGGGCGTCGGCCGCGACTACAGCGACGTGCCCCCGCTGAAAGGTGTCTACTCCGGCAAAGGAGCGACCGACCTCGACGTGGTCGTAGAGGTCACTCGGCTGGCGTGATCGCTGGATTATCGGCCGGCCGATCGCCCAAGTGTGCGGTAGCCGGGGTGGACATGCGGCGTTAGGTCCTGCTGCCGCGCCACCGTGGCAAGAAGGCCGCGCAGCACGTCGCGTTGCTCGGCGTCCAGTGCCGCGGTGAGCCGCAGCTCGTGCTGGTGCGCGAGTTCGGAAAGCTTCCGCATCAATTTTTTCCCGGCCGCGGTGAGGTGGAGGGCGTGCAGTCGGCGATCGTCGGGGTTGCGGCGACGCTCGACGTAGCCACGCTGCTCGAGCTCGTCTACGTAGACGACGACGCGGCTGGGCAACATGCCCAATTGCGCGCTGAGGGCTTGCTGGCTGCGGCCGGGCTCGTCGGCGATCGCGCGCAGGATCCCCGCGTGCGGCGGGCCCAACTCGATCGTGGCCATCTGCTCGGCGAACAGCGCCGCCGCGTGATGGCCAAGTTGAGCCAACAGGAAGGCCACTCCGTCCTGGTGGTCTCTGGCCGAGGGTGATGACACCGTCACATCATAATCGCTACGAATAATTCTTCCAGTGAATCCTCTTGAGCCTTGCCAGTGTTCGGATCCCGGCATAGCGTTCATAGCATGAATGATTCGTCGACAGATGCATCCGTACGGAGTCGTCGCCGGCAAGGGGGCCCCCCGCTGGCATTGCTCGCCGTGATCAGTTTTGGGCTGCTCCTCGGCGGACTGGCCATCGGGGTCGCGCTGGGCGGTGTGATGCCCTTGCCGTACGGACCGGTGGCTGCAATCCAGGCGTATGTGCACGCCCAGCCGGTCGCGGTGCAAGTCGTCGCCACCGCGGCGTTCGGGTCGTCGGTGCCGTTGGCGATCTACGCGGCCACGGCCAGTGCCCGGTTGCGGCAACTCGGCGTGATCGCGCCCGGGGCGACGATCGCCCTGACGGGCGGCACCCTGGCTGCCGGCGCGCTGGGTCTGACCGGTTTGTTGGGCTGGACGCTGTCGCGACCCGAAGTCAGCGCAGACATCGGACTGGTCAGGGCGGTCTATTACCTGGTGTTTCTGGTGGGTGGCCCCGGGCACATCGTGGCCTTGGGTCTGCTCGTGGCCGGTATGTCGGTGCCTAGCCTCATCCTGGGGCTGACGCCGAGAACGGTGGCCTGGATCGGCCTCGCGATCGCCGCCCTTGCTGAATTGACGACGCTGGTGTTGGTCTGGCCGCAACTGGGAGTGATCCTGCCGATCGCACGGGTCTCGGCGTTAGTGTGGCTGGTGGTGGCTGGCGCGCTATTGCCGTTGCAGCGCAAGGATATTCGCGACGCGCGTGGGCGATCGCGTCGCCCGGCCGGCGCCGCGATCGGGGGGTGACGTTACGGCCGCGCCGGGACCTCGACGCGGTGTAGGTCGTCGCCGAGCTCGATGCGCCCGCCGAATTCGGTCGCGGCCAGCGCCCGCCACTGTTCCTCCTGCCCGGGCGCGATGGCCGGCACATAGTGCGTCATGACCAGGGTGCCCACGCCCGCGCGCGCGGCGGTTGCGGCGGCCTCCTGCACCGACGAGTGGTAACCGCAAACGTCCTTGATGCGTTGTTGTGGGACATGCGTGAGGATGTCTTTGCGGATCACGGTGTGCACCAGGGCGTCCGCTCCGGCCGACAGCTCGTCCAGGCTGGCGCAGGGCACCGTGTCGCCGGCCAGCACCACCGAAGCGCCATCGAATTCGATCCGGAACCCGATCGTCGGCGCCACCGGCCGGTGATCGGTCGGCGCCACCCGGATCGTCACGCCGTCGCGATCCCACACCGGGCCTTCGGTGCATTCGTGAACCTCAATCGGCGGCGGCGCGTTCAGATCAGTGTGATGGGCGATCCGGTAACCAATGTCGTGGCCGAACGCCCTCAGCGTCGCCTCCACCGTCTCGGCCGTGCCCGGGGGCCCGATGATCGGCAACGGCGCCGGATCGGGCTCAAAGTTGGTGATCCAACTGGTGATGAGGACGTCGCCGAGTTCGGCGATGTGGTCGCTGTGCAGGTGGGTGAGCAGCAGCGCCGATAATCCGGCGGCGCCCACACCGACCGCCGCCGCGCGCTGCAACACGCCACGCCCGCAATCGACCAGGAACACTTGTCCGCCGGCCCGCACCAGGGTGGACGGCCCGGCGCGGTTCGGGTCGGGGATGGGACTTCCGGTTCCGAGCAGCGTGACCTCGATCATGGCCCCATCCTTGCAAGCCACAGGGGCGTGCAGTGGCAACAGCGGCCGCGTTTCGGCCGTCAATCAGCGGGTACGTCGGCTAGGGCTGCGTCTTTCGCGGGTTCGCTTTCCCGCCGCGCGAGTTAGCCGTAGCCTGGTGTGAAGCAGGTCACAAACCCGGGTGGAGGTCTCAATGCGGATCGCGGACGTCTTGCGGAACAAAGGTGCGGCGGTGGTGACGATCCACCCCGACGCGACTGTCCGGGAGCTGCTGGCCGGCCTTGCCGAGCAGAATATCGGCGCCATGGTGGTGGTCGGCACCGACGGTGTCGTCGGCATCGTCTCGGAGCGCGACGTGGTACGCCAGCTGCATACACACGGGGCCAGCGTGCTGTCTCGTCCGATCTCCACGATCATGACCACCACCGTCGCCACCTGCACAAAATCGGACACGGTAGACAGCGTGAGCGTGCTGATGACCAAGAACCGTGTCCGCCATGTGCCGGTGCTGGACGGCAAAAAGCTGGTCGGCATCGTCAGTATCGGCGACGTCGTGAAGACGCGGATGGAAGAACTCGAGGCCGGGCAGCAGCAGCTGCAGTCCTACATCACGCAAGGCTGAGCATCGGCGCGACTCAGCGCCAGGAGTACTCGGCGCGCAGCCGGGCGGCCACCACGTCGAAGAGTTCACGATCCAGGATCGCACCCTCGCGGCGAATGCCCTCCTCGGGCACGTCGAGCACCCGGTCCAGCCGGACCCAGCTTTCCCGACCCTCGTAGTCCCAACCGCCCGAGCCGATCCCGACCCAATCCTTGTCCGCTGCGTGGCGTTGCTGGCTGGACAGCATCAGCCCCAGCAGGATGCTGCGGTCACGGCCCACGACGAGGACCGGTCGGTCCTTACCCTGGCTGGGGTCTTCCTCGTGGACCACCCAGGTCCACACGATCTCCCCGGGGTCAGCCCGGCCATCGAGGTCGGGGGCGTAGACCACCTTGCGGGCGCGCTGCGCGGTCGGGAAGCTGGTGTTGGTCACCGGCCGGCCCGCGGTGATCGCCACGGGTGGCGGCGGCGCGACCGCCGCGATGACGTTCACAGTGATCTTGACGGCGTGCTGAAGTTCCTTCAGGACGGCCTGGGACTGCTGAACCTGACGGACGAGGTTCGGAGCCCGTTTGGCCACCAGATCCTCGGCGAATCCCTGCAACGTCTTCCACCGTGACTTCCGGTCCGACGCCATACGGGGCAGTTTAGTCGTGCGCGCAGACCGCTGATCGCGGCGAATTGTGTCCTCGCCGCCCTGCCTGGATACGCTGAACATCGGCGAACCGCCGCTCAAGCACCCCAGTCCAGGAGATCCCCATCAGCAGTTTCGCCGACAAGACCTTCACCGCGCCGGCGCAGATTCGGAACTTCTGCATCATCGCCCACATCGACCACGGCAAATCCACGCTGGCGGATCGAATGCTGCAGCTCACCGGCGTGGTCGACGAGCGCTCGATGCGGGCCCAGTACCTGGACCGGATGGACATCGAGCGGGAACGCGGGATCACGATCAAGGCCCAGAATGTGCGGCTGCCATGGCGGGTGGGTGACACGGATTACGTGCTGCATCTGATCGACACCCCGGGCCACGTCGACTTCACCTACGAGGTATCGCGCGCGCTGGAGGCCTGCGAGGGCGCGGTGCTGCTGGTCGACGCCGCGCAGGGGATCGAGGCGCAGACCCTGGCCAACCTCTACCTGGCCCTGGACCGTGACCTGCACATCATCCCCGTGCTGAACAAGATCGACCTGCCCGCCGCCGACCCGGACCGCTACGCGGGTGAGATCGCCCACATCATCGGCTGCGAACCCGGCGAGGTGCTGCGCGTGTCCGGCAAGACGGGCGAGGGCGTCGCCGACCTGCTCGACCACGTCGTGCGTGAGGTGCCGCCCCCGCAAGGCGCCGCCGACGGACCGACTCGCGCGATGATCTTCGACTCCGTCTACGACATCTACCGCGGCGTGGTGACCTACGTCCGGGTGGTGGACGGCAAGATCAGCCCCCGGGAGCGCATCGCGATGATGTCCACCGGCGCCACCCACGAACTGCTCGAGGTCGGCATCGTCTCGCCCGAACCCAAGCCCAGCGCAGGCCTGGGCGTCGGGGAGGTGGGCTACCTGATCACCGGGGTGAAGGACGTCCGCCAGTCCAAGGTGGGCGACACGGTGACGACGGCGCGCAACGGCGCCAAGCAGGCGCTGACCGGCTATCGCGAACCCAAGCCGATGGTCTACTCCGGGCTGTATCCCGTCGACGGCTCGGACTACCCGAATCTGCGCGACGCCTTGGACAAGCTGCAGCTCAACGACGCGGCCCTGACCTACGAGCCGGAAACCTCGGTGGCGTTGGGCTTTGGGTTCCGGTGCGGCTTTTTGGGCTTGCTGCACATGGAGATCACCCGCGAGCGCCTGGAGCGCGAGTTCGACCTGGACCTGATCTCGACGTCGCCGAACGTCGTCTACCGCGTGATCATAGAAGGGCGCGCGGGCGGGGCGGAGGACTCCATGGTCGTGACCAACCCGTCGGACTGGCCGGAGGGCAAGATCCGCACGGTGTACGAGCCGGTGGTGAAGACCACCATCATCGCGCCCAGCGAGTTCATCGGCACCATCATGGAGCTGTGCCAGTCTCGCCGCGGCGAGATGGGCGGCATGGACTATCTGTCGCCGGAGCGGGTGGAGCTGCGCTACACAATGCCGTTGGGGGAGATCATCTTTGACTTCTTCGACTCGCTGAAGTCGCGCACCCGTGGTTACGCCAGCCTCGACTACGAGGAGGCCGGTGAGCAAGAGGCTCAGCTGGTCAAGGTCGACATCTTGTTGCAGGGCGAGCCCGTCGACGCGTTCAGCGCGATAGTGCACAAGGATTCGGCGTTCGCCTACGGCAACAAGATGACCGCCAAGCTTAAGGAGCTGATCCCGCGTCAGCAGTTCGAGGTGCCGGTGCAGGCGGCCATCGGATCGAAAATCATTGCGCGCGAGAACATTCGCGCGATCCGCAAGGACGTGCTGTCCAAGTGCTACGGCGGTGACATCACCCGCAAACGCAAACTTCTGGAAAAGCAGAAGGAGGGCAAGAAGCGGATGAAGACCATCGGGCGGGTCGAGGTGCCGCAGGAGGCGTTCGTCGCCGCGTTGTCCACCGACGCTGGCGGCGACAAGGGGGAGAAAGGCAAGAAGTAGCCGTGCTGCGCACTGGCTGCGTCAGCAGCCTAGTGGACTCGGCCTCATCAGCGAATTCATAGGAACCTCTAGGGTAGTTTGCCAGTCGCGGTGGAAAGGGTTGGGCGGCATGGATTTTCGTCGCCCGAACGGATGGAACCGCGCTGCCCGACGCCGCTCGGCGAGATCATTTTGATGTAGTCGGCTCGTTGATGCCGCACATCGGACGTAACATTGATGATGAACATAAGCTGTTTACAAAGTTAACAAAAAGTAACGTAAAGTTAAACAAAGGCCAGCGTGTCGAGCGCGCTGCTCGAGTAGTTTGCGGCAGCATTATCCACAAAAGCGCGGCAGCATTATCCACAAAAGCACTGTGGGGACACCGGCAAGAAGTAGGCAAGGAGTAGGGGAGCGAGGCACTGGCCATGACGGTGGTGCGAGGCGGCTTGGCGCGGGCGGTTGCCGTGCTGGGCATCGGACTGCTCGCCACCGCTTGCACCGCCGTCACCGGCGGCAAAGCTCAAGCACCGCCAAGTTTGGAGCCTCGGTCGCTCACCGGGCAAGCAGTCAGGCAGGTGCTGCTTGGTGACAAGATGCTGTCGAGAATTCTCCAACAGCCCTTCGTGATTGATTCTCGCCTTCCGCCGCGGTTCGGCGGTCCCGAGGCCTTGCAGGACTTGGGTTCGTTTTCGCCTGCCGACTGCCTCGGCGTCGCAGAGATGCTGCACCAAAGCGTCTATGGCGCAAGCAAAGTCAACGATGTTGCGGTTGAGGCTTGGCGGCATGCAGCCCTGCCCGCCCAGCTGACCAGCATCAAGGAGGGCGTGGTCAGCCTGGCCACGGCGGCCGACGCCAACGCGCTTTTCTCAAGATTCGCCCAGCAGTGGCAGGGCTGCGATGGTCACACGGTGCTATTGCCGGACGCCGTGTTCAGGCTCAAGGCGGAGATCACGAACGTACAAGTTGCCCCGTCAGTTCTCGCGGGAACCGTTGCGATCGCGTTCGATTCGCTCGGTCAGGATCCGACGTCGATTCCAGCGGGGCGGGCCATCGGTGTACGGGGCAATTGCCTTGTCGAGGTCGAGGTCGACTTCTTCAATGCATCGAGCCGGTCGCTGCAAGGATCGAGCGTTACCAACGCCACGGCTTTCGACATCGCGCACCTCATGATGGAAAGAGTCAGCGCGCTGAGCTGACGGCTATCTAACCGCTACATGGGCGCGTTGGCGGGCTGGAACATCCCGGAGCCGTCGGCTTCCTCCTCCGCGCGGATCACGTGAACCACCGCGTTGATCAGCGCCAGGTGGGTGAACGCCTGCGGGAAGTTGCCCAGGTGCCGGCCGGTTCGCGGTTCGATCTCCTCGGCGTAGAGGTGCAGCGGACTGGCGTAGGACAGCAGCCGTTCGCACAGCCGCTTGGCGCGACGCACCTCGCCGATTTCGACCAGCGCCGACACCAGCCAGAACGAGCAAATCGTGAAGGTTCCCTCCTCGCCGGAGAGCCCGTCGTCGGTCTCGTGCACCCGGTAGCGCAGCACCAGCCCTTCCTCGGTGAGTTCGTTGGCGATCGCCAGCACGGTGTTGCGCACGCGCGGATCGTCCGGCGGCAGGAACCGGGTCAGCACCACCAGCAGCAGGGAGGCGTCCAGTGCGTCGCTGCCGTAACGCTGGGTGAACACGCCCCGGGCGTCCACCCCGTGCTGCAGGATGTCGGCCTTGATCTCCTCGGCGATGGCCCGCCACTGTTGGGCGTAGCTCGTCTCGCCCTGTCGCTCGGCCAGCTTGGATCCGCGGTCAAGCGCGACCCAGCACATCACCTTCGACGACGTGAAGTGCTGGGGCTCCCCGCGCACCTCCCAGATTCCGCGGTCGGGCTCGCGCCAGTGCTTGATCGCCTCTTCCACCTGCTTCTTGAGCACCGGCCACAAGGTCTCCGGGATTTGCTCACGCGACTTGGCGTGCAGGTAGAAGGAGTCCAGGATCGATCCCCAAATATCATGCTGGACCTGGTCGAAGGCGCCGTTGCCGATCCGTACCGGGCGCGCGTGGTCATAGCCGGACAGATGGTGCAGTTCCTCTTCGACCAGGCTGCGCTCGCCGCCGACGCCGTACATCACCTGCAGCGGATGGCGCTCGTTGCTGTTGGCGCCGGACACGTCGGCGATGAACGCGAAGAAATCGTCGGCCTCGCGGTCCAGTCCCAGCGTGTAGAGCCCCCACAACGCGAACGTCGAGTCGCGCACCCAGGCGTAGCGATAGTCCCAGTTGCGTTCGCCCTGCGGCGTTTCCGGCAGCGAGGTGGTGCTGGCCGCCAGCAGCGCGCCCGTGGGGGAATAGGTCAGCCCCTTCAGCGTCAGCGCGCTGCGCTGCAGGTACGCCCGCCACGGGTGGTCGGGGAAGTTACCGATGTTGATCCACTGCCGCCAGCACTCGGTGGTTTGCCACATCCTGTCGGTGGCCTCTTCGTAGGTCTGCGGCGCGGGATGCTTGGTCCAGCTCAGCGCGACGAACACGTCGTCGCCCTCGGTCATCCGGGTGCGAGCGCGAGCTTCCCGCCCCTCCAGCCCGATCCGCAGATTGGTCGTCAGCCGCAACGTCGGGTGGGCGTCGGGGTGTTTGCCGGCGCGCGCGATGGCCTCGCCGTACGCGTTGGCCGAGTACTCCCACACGGCGCCGACGCGGTGGTAGTCGAACGCCGGCTCGCAGCTCATCATCAACTCAACCGTGCCGCTCACGCAGCGCACCGTACGCAGCAGGATGTGTTCGGCATCCCAATCCATCGGAGTCCGGCGATGGGTTCGGGATCGGCGCTCGATGTCGTGCCACTTTCCCATCACCAGCGCGTCGCGCACGATCACCCACCCGGTGTGGGTCTGCCAGGTGGTTTCCATGATCAGGCTGCCCGGCAGGTAACGGCGGGCCGAAGGCACCGAGACGCCGTACGGGCCGATCCGGAAATGGCCCGCGCTGCGGTCCAGGATCGCGCCGAACACGCTGGGGGAGTCCGGCCGGGGCACGCACAGCCACTCCACCGAACCGGCGGGCGAGATCAGGCACGTCGTCTCCCAGTCGGACAGGAAGGCGTAATCGGCGATCGGCGGGAACGGATTGCGCAGCGCTCCGCCGGAGGTGAACGGCGCGGGCGAGCTGAAATCGAACGGCGCGGGTTTGCCGGCACGGTTGACCGCTTCAAACGCTGTAGCCTCGGCGTCGACGTCGGATTGAGCGGTCTCGTCTGCAGGTTGGGCGGGTTGGTCGGCGGGTTCGACGTGCAGGACCATGCCGACATCATCATCTGTCGACCTGCCCGGCGTCCATTGATTGACCGAGATGTGGGGTTTACCCGGGACGCTTGGCGTACTCGGGTGTGTGCTCGGCCAGCGGCCCGATCGCCATCATGTAGCCGATCAAGCGGCGCAACGCCGGCGTGCGGCTCACCAGCCGCACGGCGCGCGGCGGTTCGCGGTCAGTGCCGGTGACCGCGCCGGCGATCACTCTGGCATGGATCACGCGTTGTACCGCCTGCACCATCGCCGTTGGTATCCAGCGGCGCACTTGCACCCGGGCCAGCTGCCGGTTGGATACCCGCCCGGCGCGCAGCGGTCCGGCCAGTATCCGCGCGGTGGCGACGGCGTCGGCCACCGCCAGATTGATTCCGACGCCGCCGACCGGCGACATCGCGTGCGCCGCATCGCCGATGCATAGCACACCACCCGAGTACCACCGCCGGAGCCGATTGAGTTGCACATCAAGCAGTTTCACGTCATCGAATGACGTCAATGTGGCGACGCGCTCGGCAAGCCAGGGCACCATGCTCACCAGCACGCGGTGCAACGATTCGATACCCTGCGACCGCATCTCGGCGTCGGTTCCCTTGGGAATGATGTAGGCGATCTGGTAGTAGTCGCCGCGGTCGATCAAGATGGCCCCGTGCCCGGCCTTGAACGTGCCGGCAAGTCCGGGCGGGTCGTCGGGCTGGCGAGGCAACCGGAACCACCAGACGTCCATCGGCGCGCCGAAGGCTCGCGGCCTCAGGCCAACTGCCGAGCGCACGGCCGACGTGCGGCCGTCGCACCCCACCGTCAGTTCGGCGCGCATCTCCTTGACCCCGGATTCGTCGCGGTAGGTGACGCCTAGAACGCGATTGTCGCGATTGTCGCGGCCGCGGTCCTGCCCGCGGACCACTCCGGTCACCTCGGTGCTGCGCATCAACCGGAAGCTGGGCTCCGCCTCGGCGGCGGTGGCCAGCATCTCGAGGAAGTCCCACTGCGGCACCAGGGCGATGTGCTGATGCGCGCCGGGGAGGTGGGTCAGGTCGAGATCCACGGATTGGCCCTGCAGCTGCATCCGGGCCGTGTCGATGAGGCGATGCGGCAGCTGCGCGAACTGCTCGGCCAAACCGAGTTCGTCGAGCAGGCGCAACGTGCTCGCGTGCACGGTGTCGCCGCGGAAGTCACGCAGAAAGTCGGCGTGCTTTTCCATCACCGTGACATCCACGCCGGCGCGGGCCAACAGCAGGCCAAGCATCATTCCCGCCGGTCCGCCGCCGGCGATCAGACAGGTGGTTGCCTCGGCTTCCGGGGCTGCGGGAGACACCTGCCGATCTTGACACACCGGTTGGTGGTCTCGGCGGGACCAGGAGGAATCCAGGGGGAATATAGGGTGAACCTGGTGAACGGGCTCCTGAATTGGTGGGACGGCATCGAGCTGTGGCTTTCAGGGCTCGCCTTCGTGCTGCAGGCACTGGTGGTGATGCCGGTGGTGTTGGCGCTGGCTTACGTCACGGCGTTATTGCTGGACCGCCTGCTGGGCAAGGGCATCGAGCTGATGCGCCTCCTCCGCCGCACCGACGGGGCGTCCGGGTAATCGGCATGCCGCGCTCTCGGGTGACGTTGGTTCTCGTCGCGCTCGTGGTGCTGGTCATCGTCACCTGGTTGCTGACGCACTGAGGCGTCCGCGCTTGCTCGAGATGACACTCGGGCAAAGTCTGTTAGGCTTCGCGCCATGCACGCAGCGTCCTGTGGCCTTGAGTGCTGTGCCTTTGTGCACTGTTGTCGCTGAGTCCCACACCCGTGCGCGGTCTGGTATGGAGTTAGCGAATTCTCCGCACATCTGATCCGATCGCCTTTCCGCAGCAACGGGACCTACAGCCAAAAGTCCCCTACGGAAGGCCAGGAATGCTTAACGACATCGGGCGCGCTTTGCGGCGCCCCGTTGTCGCGCTTGCCCTGATTGTCGCTGTCGTTGCGGGGTGTCAGGGTGGTGCCAGTGACGTCGTTGGCGGTGGGGGGCTGACCAACGCGCACACGAGCATCACCCTGGTCGCTTACTCGGTCCCAGAACCCGGCTGGAGCAAGGTAATTCCCGCGTTCAACGCCTCCGAGGAGGGCAAGGGCGTGCAGGTGATCACCTCATACGGGGCCTCAGGCGACCAGTCACGCGGTGTTGTCGACGGCAAGCCTGCCGACGTCGTGAACTTCTCGGTCGAACCCGACATCACGCGATTGGTGAAGGCCGGCAAGGTTTCCAAGGACTGGAATACCGACGCCACCAAGGGCATCCCGTTCGGGTCGGTGGTGACGTTCGTGGTGCGCAAAGGTAATCCGAAGAACATCAAGGATTGGGATGACCTGTTGCGGCCCGGCGTGCAGGTCATTACGCCCAGCCCGCTGAGTTCGGGGTCGGCCAAGTGGAACCTGCTCGCCCCATACGCCGTCAAGAGCGAAGGGGGCACGAATAGCCAAGCCGGCGTTGACTTTGTCGCCAGATTGGTACGCGAACACATCAAATTGCGTCCTGGGTCAGGACGGGAAGCCACCGATGTCTTCGTCCAGGGCAGCGGAGACGTGTTGATCAGCTACGAGAACGAGGCCATTGCGACTGAGCGGGCAGGCAAGCCGGTCGAGCACGTCAATCCGCCGCAGACCTTCAAGATCGAAAATCCGGTCGCGGTGGTAACCAGCAGCCCCCACCTCCAAGCCGCGGTCGCCTTTAAAAACTTCCAATACACCGCGGCCGCGCAGAAGGTGTGGGCGCAGGCGGGTTTTCGGCCGGTCGATCCCGCGGTCGCCGCCGACTTCCGGGACCAGTTCCCGATGCCGGCGAAACTGTGGACCATCGCCGACCTCGGTGGCTGGAGCACGATCGACCCCCAGCTCTTCGACAAGAACGCCGGCAGCATCACCAAGATCTATACGCAGGCCACCGGATGAGTGCGCCGATAACCAGGGTGCCGAGAGGGGCGCTCACGGATGCACGTTCGCGTAGGCGGGCGGGCGACACGTCGCTTCGGGTCGGGGTGGCGATCGTGTGGCTTTCGGTGATCGTGCTGCTCCCGCTGGCCGCGATCGCATGGCAGGCCGCCGGTGGGGGCTGGGAGGCCTTCTGGCTGGCGGTCACGTCGCATGCCGCGCTGGAGTCGTTTCGGGTGACCCTGACCATCTCGGTCGCTGTCACGGTGATCAACATCGTGTTTGGTCTGCTCATCGCCTGGGTGCTGGTGCGTGACGACTTCGTTGGCAAACGGCTGGTCGACGCGATCATCGATCTGCCCTTCGCGTTGCCCACCATCGTCGCAAGCCTGGTGATGCTGGCCCTCTACGGGCACAACAGCCCGGTGGGTCTTCATCTGCAGCACACCGCGTGGGGTGTGGGTGTGGCGCTGGCGTTCGTCACGTTGCCGTTCGTTGTGCGCGCCGTTCAGCCGGTGCTGCTGGAAATCGATCGGGAGACCGAGGAGGCGGCGGCGTCGCTGGGCGCCAACGGCCCGAAGATCTTCACTTCGGTGATATTGCCGTCGCTGCTGCCGGCATTGCTGTCCGGTGCCGGCCTGGCGTTCTCGCGGGCGATCGGTGAGTTCGGTTCGGTGGTGCTGATCGGTGGCGCGGTGCCGGGCAAGACCGAGGTGTCGTCGCAGTGGATCCGAACGTTGATCGAGAACGACGACCGCACCGGTGCCGCCGCGATATCCATTGTGCTGCTGTCAATCTCGTTCGTTGTACTGCTCTTGCTGCGCATCGTGGGCGCGCGTGCGGCCAAACGCGAGGAGTTGGCCCCGTGACATCTTCGCCGCGGGTTCGCTATCTTCTCCGATCTCTTGCTCTGGCGTACATCGTTGTGTTGCTGGTCATTCCGGTAGCGGTGATCCTGTGGCGGACCTTCCAACCCGGGTTGGGTCAGTTCTATGACTGGGTGAGTACCCCGGCGGCGATATCGGCGCTGAACCTTTCGCTGCTGGTGGTGGCCATTGTGGTGCCGCTGAACGTGATCTTCGGCATCCCGACGGCATTGGTGCTCGCCCGCAACCGATTTCGTGGCAAAGGGGTGCTTCAGGCCGTCATCGACTTGCCGTTCGCGGTCTCGCCCGTCATCGTCGGTGTCGCGTTGATCTTGCTGTGGGGATCGGCTGGCGCGCTGGGCTTTGTCGAGAAAGACCTCGGGATCAAGATCATCTTCGGGCTGCCCGGCATCGTGCTGGCCAGCGTCTTCGTCACCCTGCCGTTCGTGGTTCGCGAAGTGGAACCGGTATTGCACGAATTGGGAACCGATCAGGAGGAGGCGGCCGCGACCCTGGGTTCGAGCTGGTGGCAGACGTTTTGGCGGATCACGCTGCCCTCCATCCGGTGGGGCCTGACCTACGGCATCGTGCTGACCATCGCGCGCACCCTCGGTGAATACGGCGCGGTCATCATCGTGTCGTCCAACCTCCCCGGGAAGTCGCAAACGCTGACACTGCTGGTCTCCGACCGTTACAACCGCGGGGCCGAATATGGTGCTTACGCCCTGTCGACGCTGCTGATGGGTGTTGCCGTACTGGTTTTGGTTGTCCAGGTGGTTCTCGATGCCCGCCGGGCGCGCGCGGCCAGACAGGCCTGACAAGGAGACTTGAAATGACCGACGCTGGGTCTGACCACGCGATTGTGGTGCGTGACGCCTTCAAGCGTTATGGGGATTTCGTCGCGCTGGATCATGTGGATTTCGTGGTGCCCGCCGGTTCGCTGACGGCGTTGCTGGGGCCCAGTGGGTCGGGCAA
>NZ_JBKQQD010000280.1:0-3749 GCF_052144515.1 Mycobacterium sp.
ACCGGCCGCACAGTCGGTTTCGGTAACACGGTGTCGCATTCACACCGCCGCAGCCGACGCCGGTGGTCGCCTAATATCCAAACCAAGACCTACTTTGTGCCCTCAGAGGGCCGACGGGTAAAGCTGCGCGTGAGCGCCAAAGGGATCAAGGTCATCGACCGCGACGGCATCGAGACGGTCATCGCGCGACTGCGCCGCGACGGGCAGCGGATCTGATGGCGGGCAACGAGATCCGGCCCATCGTCAAGCTGCGCTCCACAGCGGGCACTGGCTACACCTACGTCACACGCAAGAACCGCCGCAACGATCCCGCCCGGCTGCAGCTGCGGAAATACGACCCGGTGATCCGCCGCCACGTCGAGTTCCGCGAGGAGCGCTGATGGCCAAGAAATCTAAGATCGCCCGCAACGAGCAACGCCGGGCCATCGTGGCGCGCTACGCCGAGCGGCGCGCCGAGCTCAAGGCGATCATCCGCTCGGCAGCCAGCACCGCCGAGCAACGGCAGGCAGCTCAGCGCGCGCTCGCCCGCCAGCCCCGCGACGCCAGCGCGGTTCGGCTGCGGAACCGCGACACCGTCGACGGCCGGCCCCGCGGACATCTGCGCAAGTTCGGGTTATCACGAGTGCGGATGCGCCAACTCGCCCATACCGGTCAACTACCGGGCGTGCGGAAAGCGAGCTGGTGATGACCAGAAAAGCTACGAGAGTCCGGCGCACCGCCAGAACCGAAACCACCTCGCCGAAGAAAAATACGTTTACCACCCTCGGCATCAGCGCAGTGGACTACAAAGACACCGCCACCTTGCGGGTGTTCATCTCCGACCGTGGGAAGATCCGTTCACGTCGCGTCACCGGGCTCACCGTCCGCCAGCAGCGTGAAACTGCGACCGCGATCAAAAACGCGCGAGAGATGGCGCTACTGCCCTACCCTCAGGCGGCGCGGTGACGTCATGGCGCCGCGCCACTGACCGCGCCTTCACCGTCTTCGTCTGCTCCTGCTGCACGGCTGGACCAGGACTATCCGTCCTTGCGGAACTTGGTGAGAGCATCCGACGCTGCCGGCACGGCATCCTGGTGTCCGCGCCGTGCCTAGCAGGGAAACTGAGCTGCGCCGCCCACGCCAACGGTCCAGGCGCCATGGCAGTGCTACAGCCCTGCTCCAAAGACCGATCACCCATCGGCTTGCCGCAATGGATCGGTCCCCTCACCAATCCCGCAGACACCGAAGCGGCGCAGACGTGGATTGAACGCGGCGACTGGAACATAGCCACCTTGCCGCAACACCTGCAATCGCCACTGAATTGGATGCACGTCAACAGCTCTCGCAACTGACCGCGCCTTTCGAGCTCCGTTGCGGTAACGCGGACCAAAGGACGCGGCAAGCACAGTCTTATCGGCCTAGTGACGCGAGACACGCTTTGAAAATTTCGGCGCAATACGAGCAGGTGCCAGCCTATGGCTCGCCGCGATAAGAGGTCAGTCTCGCCTCGGCGGCAAAAGCGGGATCTTCCAGCGCCTCTCGATCGCAACCGGACTCGGATGGCTGAGCTCTTTATCGCTTCGCGGCCTGTCTCACTAACGAACTTGCCGGACGCCCTCCGCTTTTCATCCGGCGGCTAACACCCGCCGACGACAGACGCCGCTTGTCAACTGGTAGGCAACTTTCGATGGCCATGACATCGCTCCCGATCCGATCCCTCACGCCGTGAATCAGATATCGCGGGTCAGCCAACTCACTGTGCTGTCGAGTGCCTGAGCAACTTTTGCCAGCAACACGACGGAGGGATTGCGCAGCCCCCGGAGATCATGTTCTCGCAGCTTGTCAACGCCGGGTCGACGTAGAGCGAGTGTACGAGTTTGTCCCACTTGTGCTGCTCGCTTCTTACCTGTCCGACGTCACCCTCGAGTAGCGGACTCGGGCTCCTCGATGGCGCGGCAGATTGTGGGTGTGTCTTCCGCGCAGCAGTCGTCGGCTCGGCGGCGAGTGCCGATGAGCGACCGGCGCAGACTGAGCAATTCGGTGACCGTCGCGTCGATATCGCTGATCCGTTCATCCAGGATGTCGCGGACGGCGGCACACGGCGGGGTACCACCATTTCGGATGGCAAGTATCGTGCGAATGTCGTCTAAGTGCAGGCCGAGCGTGCGGGCACGCCTGATGAACGTCAACAGCTCGACATCGTGGTGATCGTAGAGTCGGTAGCCTGCCGGGGTTCGGTCAGCAGCTGAGAGCAGGCCTTTCGCCTCGTAGACTCGCACCGCTTTGCGGGTAACCCCAGCAGCCGCGGCAGCTTGCCCGATGGTCAAAGTGGATGCCGGCATAATTCACGCTCCTCCGCTCGCATCTCAGTATTGACCTTGCCCCAGGGGCCGGGTTCTAGAGTGAAACTACCCGATCCACAAATCAAATGAAGGAGACCGAACATGCCGTTAACCCAGGGAGAGGTCTACCACTGCCCCGACACCAAGTGCGGGTGCGAAGTGACAGTGACCAAGCCAGCGCTACCCGACTGTCCCGACCCAGAGGCCCTGACCTGTTGCGGGAAGACCATGGTCAAAACAGCCAACTGACTCTTAATGAGCTGCCAGGTTGAAGGAGACGAAACCGTCAAAACGACGGGGTCCCATCAACCTGGCAGGGCCTCAGCAACGCATCGCTAAAAACACCGTGCGATGCGACAGACCTACGGTTGAAGAGATCCAGACGATCCAACCAAGACGGATACCACCGGCTTGCTGTCGCATCGTTGGGCTACCACGCACTGGGCCTCGCTGGACCTCCTCGCCGAACTTGACCCCACCATGGACGTCCGCCGCGACGAGCGATTCGTTGACGACGGCGACATCGTCACCGCCGCAGGGGTACCGGCCGGCCGGTTATATCTCGCAACAACGAGACAAGATCTGATCACTCCCGTTTCTCTAGACAGCGTTGCGGATCCAGCCCCCGAACCCGGGTCATGAACCGCGCTTGCAACTCACCATTGACGAACGTCATCACCGTGCTCCCTCTGTCGGATGTCAACCGACAGTGCGGGACTCCACGCCGACCGACGCGAAGGCCAACCGGCGTGGCGCAACCCCGTCGCTAATCAGGCCTTCGACGGCTTCAATCCACACACCAAGGTGGTATCAGATCTGGGACCGGCTAGCGGCAGCAGTTGGGGTCGAGCACCGCGCATAGCGCGGCGACGGCGTCGCTGTGAGGGCGGTGGTAGACGTTCATGCCACGGCGGTCGGATTCCACGAGCCCGGCCCGGCGCAGCTGGCTCAGGTGGTGACCGCGATGGCCGAGCGTTCCTCCCGTTCGGTAAGAACTTGAAATAGCGCTGCTCGGTTGACGTTGCGCCGCCGTGTCATGTGCTTTCCCTCCCGAGCAAGATGTCGTACTTGTCCGCCGACGGCACGCCTGAAATCACCGATCCCCAGGTATTGACAATAAAATCAGAGTTCGGGCGTACGAAAAATAGTATTCGCTATACCTGAATTGTTTTTACGGAGAAACTACGTTAGCAGTGTGACAATGATGTTGGCGCGCGGGATTCTCCACCGCGATCTGGACGTGTCGGGGCTGCAGGATCGGGGTCCCAGGACCGTTTACCCACTCCGCCGGCGAGCGATGCCCGGGATCGATATGCACCGCCACACGGTCATTGTCGCAGTCAGCTCTGCGGTGTCCGGCACGGTGGCGCCGTGACCCTTGTCGAGGTAGCACCACACGGCCAGCTCACCCTGCAGGAGGTGAAGTCA
>NZ_JBKQQD010000281.1:0-18548 GCF_052144515.1 Mycobacterium sp.
CCGCGCGAGACGTCATCGACAACCCACTTCCCATGCCTCACGACAGTCACCATTTCGCGGGCATTCTTACGTGAGGCACCGAAGGCGTTTCGCGGGCAGTTTCCATGAGTCAAGCCGAGGCCTGGCGGATTCCCAGTACCGGCGGTACCGTGTTCTGCATACGTCCGGACGTCAACCTCGTTTGGGGAGGATGCTATGGCTGGCACGAAGGCTGCTGTGAAGGCCAGGACGCGCATGGTTCAGCGTTGGCGCCGCAATATGGAGGTACGCGACGACGCTGAATATGTGGACATGCTTGCCACACTGTCCGAGGGGTCTGTGCGGCGAAACTTCAACCCGTACACCGATATCGATTGGGACTCGCCGGAGTTCGCTGTCACCGATAACGACCCCCGGTGGATCCTGCCGACGACCGACCCGCTGGGCCGGCACCCCTGGTATTTGGCCCAGTCGGACGAACGCAAGATCGAAATCGGCATGTGGCGTCAGGCCAACGTGGCCAAGGTTGGACTGCACTTTGAGTCCATCCTGATCCGCGGTCTGATGAACTACACGTTCTGGGTGCCTAACGGGTCGCCGGAATATCGGTACTGCTTGCACGAATCGGTCGAAGAGTGCAACCACACCATGATGTTCCAGGAGATGATCAACCGCATCGGCGCGGACGTTCCGGGAATGCCCCGCAAGCTGCGCTGGAGTTCGCCGCTGGTGCCACTGGTGGCCGGTCCGTTGCCGGTGGCGTTTTTCATCGGGGTGCTCGCCGGCGAGGAACCCATCGACCACACACAGAAAAATGTTCTGCGCGAGGGCAAGTCGCTGCACCCGATCATGGAGCGAGTAATGGTCATTCACGTGGCCGAGGAGGCGCGGCACATCTCCTTCGCCCACGAGTTCCTGCGTAAGCGATTGCCGCAGTTGACCCCGATGAAGCGGTTCCTGGTCTCGATCTACCTCCCGCTGACGATGTGGCGGCTGTGCCGAGCGATCTTGGTGCCGCCCAAGGAGTTCTGGGTGAAGTTCGACATCCCGCGGGAGGTCAAGAAGGAGCTGTTCTTCGGGTCGGCGGATTCTCGAAAGTGGTTGCGCGATATGTTCGCCGACGTCCGGATGCTGGCCTACGACACCGGGTTGATGAATCCGATCGCAAAGCTGGTGTGGCGGATGTGCAAGATCTACGGCAAGCCGTCGCGCTACCGCAGCGAGCCGCAGCGCCAACACCTGGCCGCCGCGCCGGCCGCTTAACCTACTGCGAGTTCCTTTATGCCGCATGTCATTACCCAGTCGTGCTGTAACGACGGGTCCTGTGTCTTCGCGTGTCCGGTGAACTGCATTCACCCGACGCCCGACGAGCCTGGCTTCGCGACAGCGGAGATGCTCTACATCGATCCGGTGGCTTGCGTGGACTGCGGCGCCTGTGTGGGCGCCTGCCCGGTCGGTGCGATCGCGCCCGACAATCGGCTGGACTCCAAACAGCTGCCGTTCGTCGAGGTCAACGCGTCGTTCTATCCGGAGCGGCCCGCGGACGTGAAGCTTCCGCCGACGTCGAAGCTGGCTCCGGTGATCCCGGCCGCCGAGGTGCGTGTCCGCCGCCAGCCGCTGACCGTGGCAATTGTCGGGTCCGGCCCGGCGGCGATGTATGCCGCCGATGAGCTGCTCACCCAGCATGGCGTGCGGGTCAATGTCTTCGAGAAACTACCTACCCCTTATGGTTTGGTGCGTGCCGGGGTGGCTCCCGATCACCAGAACACCAAGAGGGTCACCCGGCTCTTCGACCGGGTCAGCCGTCATCGCCACTTCCGGTTCTATCTCAACGTGCAGATCGGCAAGCACCTGAGCCACGCCGACCTGTTGGCTCACCATCACGCCGTGCTGTACGCGGTCGGTGCGCCGGACGATCGCCGGCTGGACATCGAGGGGATGGGTCTGCCGGGCACCGCAACCGCCACCGAGTTGGTCGCGTGGATCAACGGACATCCCGACTTTGCGGATCTGCCCATCGATCTCAGCCACGAACGCGTCGTGGTCGTCGGCAACGGCAACGTCGCCCTCGATGTGGCCCGCGTGCTCACCGCCGACCCCAACGACCTGGCCCGCACCGACATCTCCGACCGTGCACTGGAAGTGTTCCGCGGCTCAGCGGTCCGCGAGGTGGTGATCGCCGCCCGGCGCGGGCCCGCCCACTCGGCGTTCACGCTGCCCGAGCTGATCGGGCTGACCAGCGCGCGCGACGTCGTGCTCGACGCCGACGACCACAAGCTGGTGGAAAACGATCTCGCGATCGTGTCGGACGAATTGACCCGCAGCAAGCTGGAGATCTTGAGCAAGCTCGGCGGCGCTTCGGCGCCCGCTCCCAGAATCCGGTTGGCATATCAGCTCACGCCAAAGAGCGTCCTGGGGCAGCAGTGCGTCACCGGCGTGGAGTTCTCGGTCACCGGCACCGAGGAGGTGCGCCGGCTCGACGCGGGCCTGGTGCTCACGTCGATTGGCTACCGCGGCAAGCCGATTCGCGATCTCCCTTTCGACGAGGCGGCGGCCGTAGTCACCAACGAGGGCGGCCGCGTCGTCGCCCCGCGTTCCGGCGCGCCGGTGGCCGGCGCGTACGTCGCGGGGTGGATCAAGCGCGGACCGACCGGCTTCATCGGCACCAACAAGTCGTGTTCTTTGCAGACCGTTCAGGCCCTGGTCGCCGACTTCAACGCCGGCAAGCTGACCGACCCGGTGGACAAACCGACGGCGCTGACCAAGCTGGTGCACGCTCGGCAGCCTGACGCCGTCGACTCGGCGGGGTGGCGTGCCATCGACGCAGCAGAGATTGCGCGCGGCGCCGACGAGGGCCGGCCGCGCAACAAGTTCACCGACGTGACCGACATGCTGGCGGCCGCGGCCACCGCCCCGACGCCGCCTCTGCGACGCCGGCTGCGTGACCGCCTAGCCAGCGGCTGACATCGCCGCCTGGATCTCTTCCATGCTGACCTCGCGCACCGGCTGTCCCATCGACCAGTGGTGGCCGAACGGGTCGGCGACCATGCCGTAGCGGTCTCCCCAGAACTGGTCTGTCAGCTCGGCCACTACGGTGGCGCCCGCGTCGATCGCCCGCTGGAACTTGGTGTCGACGTCGTCGACGGTCAGATGGATGGTGACCGGAGTTCCGCCCAGCGACGTCGGCGTCATCGACTTGCCGCCACACGTCTCCGGGAAATCGTCGTTGAGCATCACGCTGGAGCCGTTGATGCGCAGCGCAGCGTGGACCAGCTTGCCGTCGGGGCGGGGAACACGGCCCAGTTCGACGGCGTCAAAAGCCTTGACGTAGAAGTCGATCGCCGCAGCGGCATTGTCGACGACGAGGTGCGGGGACAGTGCGGGTTCGACGTTGATCGCCATAAGGGTCTCCTTGTTGTCGGCCTCCCGGGACAGCCTTGACCCGGGCTCACGGGTATTGACCGCGCGCACGACGAAAAGTCATCGCGCGGGTCCATACGGGTCCATCTAAACGCGGCCCGCCGACAAACGGATGGGTCTCAGGCGTTGGTGAGAACCCGGTCCCAGCCTTCGACCGATTCGGGGCTGCGCGGACTCGGCCCGACATAGATGGCCGACGGGCGCACCAGCTTGCCGAGTCGCTTCTGCTCGAGAATGTGAGCGCACCACCCCGCGGTGCGTCCGCAGGTGAACATGGCCGGCATCATGTTGGCCGGCACCCGGGCGAAGTCCAGGATTACCGCGGCCCAAAACTCGACGTTGGTCTCGATGGCTCGATCCGGACGGCGTTCCCGCAGTTCTGACAGGGCGGCTTGCTCGACGGCGACCGCGACCTCGTAGCGCGGTGCGCCCAGTCGCTGGGCGGCGGCCCGGAGCACGCGCGCCCGCGGGTCCTCCGCACGATAGACCCGGTGGCCGAATCCCATCAGCTTCTCGTGGCGGTCCAGGATCCCCTTGACCAGGCCGCGGGCGTCGCCGGTGCGCTCGACCTCTTCGAGCATCGGCAACACCCGGGCCGGCGCGCCGCCGTGCAGCGGCCCGCTCATGGCCCCGATCGCCCCGGACAGCGCCGCCGCTACGTCCGCGCCCGTCGAGGCGATCACCCGTGCGGTGAACGTCGAGGCGTTCATGCCGTGCTCGGCGGCCGACACCCAGTAGGCATCGATGGCCTCGACGTGCTTGGGGTCCGGCTCGCCCTGCCAGCGGGTCATGAATCGTGCTGTCACCGTTGAGCATTCGTCGATCACGCGCTGCGGGACCGCTGGCTGGTAGATGCCGCGTGCGGACTGCGCGACGTAGGACAGTGCCATCACCGACGCCCGGGCCAGCTGATCGCGGGCGGTGGCCTCGTCGGTGTCCAGCAGCGGCTTGTATCCCCAGATGGGCGCCAGCATCGCCAAGCCCGCCTGCACATCGACGCGCACATCACCGGTGTGGATCGGCAGCGGGAACGGCTCGGCCGGCGGCAGCCCGTGGCCGAATCTGCCGTCGACCAGCAGTGCCCACACGTCGCCAAAAGTGATCTGCTGACTCACCAGATCCTCGATGTCAACGCCGCGGTAGCGCAGCGCGCCGCCATCTTTGTCCGGTTCGGCGATTTCGGTGGTGAAGGCCACCACGCCCTCCAGGCCGGCGACGAAATTTTCCGGGACCACAGTCATGGGAAAATTCTCGCACCCCACCCTCGGGCCGACGCTACCGGCCGGTAGCAACGCTGGGTAGCTCCCAGGTAGCGTCGGCGCAATGGCGGTATCAGACAACGACCACCCGGCAGAGCACCTCGCGGGGATGCGGGTGGAGTATGGATCCATCGAGAAGGACCGCAGCCCCGATCTCGACGCGGATTGGCTCGACGGCGGTTGGCTTGCGTTGTTTCGCAGGTGGATTGACGACGCCGAACGGGCCGGTGTGTCGGAGCCCAACGCGTTCGTGCTGGCGACCGTCGCCGCGGGCAGGCCGGTGAGCCGATCGGTGTTGTGCAAGAGCGTCGATGGGACCGGGATCACTTTCTTCACCAACTACGACTCGGCCAAAGGGGATGAGCTGGCGGCGACGCCGTACGCCTCGGCGACTTTCCCCTGGTTTCAGCTGGGGCGGCAGGTCCACATCCGCGGCCCGGTGAGCAAGGTCGATCCCCAGGCCACCGAGGACTACTGGTCCAAGCGGCCGCGCGGCTCACAGCTGGGTGCGTGGGCGTCGCACCAGTCGCAGCCGATCGCGTCGCGTGCGGCGTTGCTTGAGCAGCTGGGGGAGGTGACGGCGCGCTTTGCCGACTCGGAGAGCGTCCCGGTGCCGCCGAACTGGGGCGGCTACCTCATCGCGCCCGAGGTGGTGGAGTTCTGGCAGGGCCGGGAAAACCGGGTGCACAACCGGATACGGGTCGTCGGCGGACAGGTGGAGCGTCTGCAGCCTTAATCCGCGCTAGCAGCCCAAGGTCATGCATTTTCGGCGATCCATTTGGCGGTGAAGCGCTGCATCTCAGGGATGCTCTCCGCCAAACCGTCTCCGATGGTCTTTTCGAATTTGCCGCCCAACAACGGGATTTTGACCTGCACTTTCACGGCGCAGCGCAGTTGCGAGCCTTGCGAGCCATTGCCCACGGGTTCCAGCCACGCTTCGGCACCGCCCGATCCCAAGCCGGGCGAAGCCGAGATTGTGACCTGCCCGCGAACCTGGCCATCGCCGACCGGTCGCCACGTCTCAACGTGGAACATTTTCAGCTCGGTGGGAATGAGTTTGGCTACTGGCCCGGGCAGTAGCTGACGACCCACGCGCTGGGTGACGTGCACCTTCACCGTGCCGTCGGCGTCGACGGTCAGAGAATCCAGCGTGGTGATGGCGGCGCCGGGCTCGATGCGCGCCAGCCAGTAGTCTTCGCGGCCGAATGCCGCGTGAATCTGCTCAACGCTGGCGGGCGATTCGGTCACGACGTCGAATGAACTCGGCATAATGATCCATTCTTGCAAAGCGAACTAAGAGTCAGCCGTGAGCGCTCGCCCTCGTGGCCCCTGCGGGTGCAGTACTTCGAAACGGGCAAGGGCGGTGTCGATGTCTGCATCATCGAATACCTCGCAGCAGCCGTCGACTCGGTCGCCTTCGACAATCGGAGCCGTCGTCGCCCTTACGGCGTATGGGACCGATGCACCGCCTCGATCTGGATGCTGAGGTCCCAAAGCCCCCAGTTCCACCGATGGAACAGTACTCATGTCAGCCATCGTCGGTGGTGCAATTCAATACACGGTCAAGATCTAGTAAAGCCGCCGCACCTGCAATGCATGGGCGCCCGGAACTCGCGTCGCGCCCTCGCTGAAGTCGCTCCGGACCCGACCCCGGGCAGGCGCGCCGTCGCGATAACGACTACCTTCAGCAGTACGCACTTCGTGCGGGCAGCCATATCAGCCAGAGCGCAAAGGGGTTCTCGTGGCCGACACCGACGACACCGCCAAACTCGGGTACCCGGGGGGCGAGATTGACCTGCAGATCGTGCGCGCGACCGACGGAAACGACGGCATTGCGCTCGGCTCGCTTTTGGCCAAGACCGGCCTCACCACGTTCGACAACGGCTTCGTCAACACCGCCGCGTGCAAGAGCTCCATCACCTACATCAACGGCGACGCCGGCATCCTGCGTTACCGCGGCATTCCGATCGACCAGCTCGCCGAGAAGTCGACGTTCATCGAGGTCAGCTACCTGTTGATCTACGGCGAGCTGCCCAGCACCGAGCAGCTGGCTGACTTCACCCGCCGGATCCAGCTGCACACGATGCTGCACGAGGACCTCAAGCGGTTCTTCGACGGTTTCCCGCGCAACGCCCACCCGATGCCGGTGCTGTCCAGCACGGTCAACGCGCTCTCGGCGTACTACCCGGATTCGCTGGACCCCGCCGACAGCGAACAGGTCGAGCTGTCGACGATTCGTCTGCTGGCCAAGCTGCCCACCATCGCTGCCTATGCCTACAAGAAGTCGATCGGTCAGCCGTTCCTCTACCCGGACAACTCGCTGTCGCTGGTGGAGAACTTCCTGCGGATGACGTTCGGGCTGCCCGCCGAGCCCTACGAGGCCGACCCCGAGGTGGTGCGGGCGCTGGACATGCTGCTGATCTTGCACGCTGACCACGAGCAGAACTGCTCGACGTCGACCGTGCGGTTGGTGGGGTCGTCACAAGCCAACCTGTTCACCTCGATCTCGGGCGGCATCAACGCGCTATGGGGCCCGCTGCACGGCGGGGCCAACCAGGCGGTGCTCGAGATGCTCGAGCAGATTCGGGAGAGCGACGACGATGTCAGCGAATTCGTCCGGAAAGTGAAGAACCGCGAGGCCGGCGTCAAGTTGATGGGATTCGGCCACCGCGTCTACAAGAACTACGACCCGCGCGCCCGCATCGTCAAGGAACAAGCCGACAAGATCCTGGCCAAGCTCGGCGGCGACGACGATCTGCTGGATATCGCCAAGGAACTCGAAGAGGCGGCGCTGACCGACGACTACTTCATCGAGCGCAAGCTCTACCCCAACGTCGACTTCTACACGGGCCTGATCTACCGGGCCCTCGGGTTCCCGACCCGGATGTTCACCGTGCTGTTCGCGTTGGGCCGGCTGCCCGGTTGGATCGCGCACTGGCGTGAGATGCACGACAACAGCGACAGCAAGATCGGCCGTCCGCGCCAGATCTACACCGGCTACACGGAGCGGGACTACGTCACCATAGACGCGCGGTAGGAAGCCAGCACCGCCAGCGCGGCGTTGTGGCCGCCGATTCCCGACACCGCCCCGCCGCGGCGGGCGCCCGAGCCGCACAGCATGATTCGCTCGTGACCGGTAGCCACTCCCCATCGGCGCGCAGGGGTGTCCAGCGGGTCGTCGTCGTCGGCGAACGGCCACGACAGTGCGCCGTGGAAGATGTTGCCTTCGGTCATCTGCAGTCTGCGCTGCAAGTCGGCGGTGGTCGTTGTCTCGATGCACGGCCGACCGTGCGCGTCGGTGAGCAGCACATCCTGAATCGGTTCGGCCAGAACGGAATTCAGCGACCTCAGCACAGACTCGGTGAGGCGTTGGGTGTCTGATTCGGTGATCAGCGAGTGCGGTGTGTGCAGGCCGAACACCGTCATCGTGTGCGCGCCGGAGTCGCGCAGCGCAGCCGACAGGATGCTCGGGTCGGTCAGCGAATGGCAGTAGGCCTCGCAGGGCAACGGATTCGGTAACTGTCCCGCGGCCGCCTGTGAGTACGCCGTATCCAGTTGGGTCCACGTCTCGTTGATGTGGAACGTCCCGGCGAATGCCTGTTCGGCGGTGACGCTGTTGTCGTGCAAGCGAGGCAGTCGGCGCAGCACCATGTTGACCTTGACCTGCGAGCCCTGCGCGAATGCCGGGGGCCGTTCGCCCAACAGGCCGGCCAAGACCGCGGGCGTGACGCCGGCCAGAACGAACCGGCCCCGGATGCGGTGCTCGTCGTCGCCGCTGCGGTAGTGCACTTCGCCGTCCGGGTTCACGGCGTAAACGTCTGCACCTGTGGTTATTTCGGCGCCGTGGCCCACAGCGGCGGCGGCTAGGGCCGCGGTCACCGAGCCCATCCCGCCCACGGGCACGTTCCAGTCCCCGCCGAGCACGTGATACAGGAAGCAGATGTTCTGCCGCAGGGACGGATCGTCGAGGCGAGCGAAGGTGCCGATCAGCGCGTCGGTGGCGATCACACCGCGGACCAGGTCGTTGCGCACCGCGTCGGCGATGGCGCGCCCGATCGGCTCATCGGTAATTGCGTGCCACGCTGCCGCCGCGTCGGGACCTATCAGAACGCGCCGCCGGGCCTGCTCGCGGGTGAGCAGCGGTTCGAGCAGCGTGGGCCAGAGTCTGTCGGTCACCAGTCGGCAGCGCCGGTAGAACTCGGCGAATCCGCGCTCATCGCCGGCCGCGCCGACCGCGGCTAACGCGGGTGCGGCGTGCGACCCGACGAGCAGTCCGGTGCGACCGGCTGTGGCCGGATCGGGGGTGTAGGACGAAAACGGGCGCTGGGCCAACCGCACCGCTGCGCCCAGGTCCTCGACGATGCGCGGCGGCAGCAAGCTGACCAGATATGAATACCGCGACACGCGGACGTCGACACCGTCGAAGGCCTGTGCCGACACCGCGGCCCCGCCGACGTGGCCCAGCCGCTCCAGCAACCGGACCCGCAGACCCGCGCGGGCCAGGTAGCCGGCCGCGACCAGGCCGTTGTGCCCGCCGCCAACGATGACGACATCGACGGCATCGAAATCCCGCGCGTCAGAAGCACGCGAGCCGGCCATTTTCAGCCCAGGTAGCCCTCGACCTGGTCACCCGGCCGCACCGCCGCCTCGCGCGGGTCGCCGCCGGTGTCACGCAATGCCCGACGCTGCCGCAACAGGTCCCAGCACTGGTCGAGTTCGGTCTCGACGCGGCGCAGGCGGTCATGTTCCTCCGACTCGGTGATGTCGCGGTGCTGCAGCTGCGCCCGCAGGTCTTTCTCCTCGGCGACCAAGTCGCGGATGCGTGCCAGGGTGTCGCTGTCGGTCGGTTTGCTCATTGCTCTAGTGTGCCCGAGTTGAGCCGTACCGCGCTGGCGACTCGGTAGGCTGCATATCGCCGCAGCACCGGAGGGAGCGAATGGTGGGTTTCGGGTCATGGCGAGCGCCGCGTGTGCGGTCGCGTGGCCTTGCCTGGCTAATTGGCTTGGTGGTTATACCGTTGCTGATAGCGGCAATCGGCTATGGAGCCTACGACCACCCCCGGTCTGGTGCCGGGCCAGGCGGCGCGGCGCCCTCGGCCACGCCGTCGAACAAGCCTGGTGCGCCGAAGTTATCCCTGGCGCCGCTTTCAATTAGCCGCAATGGCAAGAACATAACGCTCAGCGGCGATTTTCCCGATGACTCCGCCAAAGCGGCGCTGATGAAATCGCTCAAAGGCGCACTGGGCCCGGGAGTCAACGTCATTGACCAAATCAAGATCGACCCGAGTGTCGACGCGCTCGATTTCTCAAACGCAGGGCCGATTTTCACCGACAGCGCGTCGATCACCGATTTCAACCTCACGGTCAACGTGGACACCGTCACCTTGGCCGGAACCGCCGCATCGACGGACCAGAAGAACACGATCGACCAGGCCGCCACGCACACCTGGTCGAACCTGAATGTCGTTGATCACCTTGTGGTTAACGGGCCGGTTCCGCCACCCGGCCCCCCGGCCCCTGGCCCGTGCGACAACCTGCAAGCGGCCATCGATGCCGTGACGGGCGGGCCCGTTACCTTTGCGGCCGACGGGTTCAGCCTGACCCGGGCCGACGACCAGATTCTGAGCCAGGTCGCAGACAAGCTCAAGGCGTGCCCGAACGCGCACACCACGATCAACGGCTACACCGACAATACGGGCACCGAAGGCATCAACATTCCGTTGAGTTCCCAGCGGGGCAACACGGTCGCCGATTTCCTCGTTGCCCATGGCGTTGCCCGCGATCACCTCGTGGTCCGTGGCCTAGGTTCGATCAACCCGGTCGCCAGTAACGACACGCCCGATGGTCGCGCCAAGAATCGCCGCGTCGAAATCGTGGTCAGCTAAGGAGAATTCGGCATGGACTTCGTGATCCAGTGGTTGTGGTACCTGCTGGCATTTATGGTGGGGTCCGCGGTTGCCTGGGCGATCGCGAGGGTCGCGCGGTGATGCAGCACGTGCACTGGTGGCTGTTCGCGTTGTCCTTTTTCCTCGGGTTGGGGCTGACGTTCACGCTGCTGAAGACGGGCAGGCCGGCGGTGGAGTCCGAGTCGCCGACGACGAAGATCCGCGTCGCCGAGGAACCGCCGACGACGAAGATCCGTGTCCCGAAAGAGGCGCCGACGACGAAGATCCGTGTCGCGAAGGAACCGCCGACCACGAAGATTCCGGTCGCGAAAGAGACGCCGACTCAGAAGATTCCCGTCACGAAAGAGGCGCCGACCACGAAGATCCCCGTGGTGAAAGAGACGCCGACGACGAAGATCCCAACGGTGCCATTTGCGCCGTACGGCCCGGGCTCGGCGCGCGCGGGCGCCGAAGGCGCCGGACCGGCGGGATGGCTTGTCAAGGGCCGCTCGGACACCAGGCTCTACTACACCCCCGACGACGCGACGTACGAGCGGACCGTGGCGCAGGTCTGGTTCAAGGACGAGGAATCCGCGATACGGGCCTATTTCACGCCGTGGCGCAAGAGCTCGAGGAAGTAGGGGCGGTTAGCTCGGGGCGGGAAGGTCCAGCAGTAGCCGCGCGCCGCCCAATGGGCTGTTTTCCAGCGAGGCCGTCCCGCCGTGCAGGTGGGCTTGCTGGGCCACCAACGCCAGTCCCAGACCCGACCCCGAATGCGAGGCCGTCGATCCGCGGGAGAATCGCTCGAACACCACGTGGCGCTCGTCTTCGGGCACTCCGCTGCCGTTGTCGTCCACCGCGATTTCCACCCCGTCGCGCGAGCTGACCGCCGACAGCTGGACCCGCGTCGCGCCGCCGTGTTTGACGGCGTTGGCGATCGCGTTGTCGACGGCGAGGCGCAATCCGGCCGGCAACCCGACGATGATGCAGGTTGGCGACGGCACCAGCGAGACATCGAGGTCGGGGTAGATCCGCATGGCGTCGTGGGCGGCGCGGTCGAGCAGCTCGGTGATGTCGACCGGTACGTGGTCGTCGGACGTCGACAGTTCGCCCTGGGCCAGCCGTTCCAGCGCGCTGAGCGTGGCCTCGATCCGCGACTGGGTGCGGATCACGTCGTGGAGCACTTCCTTGCGCTGGTCCTCGGGCATGTCCAGGGTGGCGAGCACCTCGAGGTTGGTGCGCATTGCCGTCAGCGGAGTGCGCAGCTCATGGGAGGACACCGCCGCGAAGTCGCGGGCGGAGGCCAGCGCCTCCATGGTCCGGTTCTGCGCATCCCAGATGCGCTGCAGCATGCCCCGCATCGCCTCGGCGATCTCGACGGCTTCGCTGGCGCCGTGCACCTCGACGCGCGGTGCCTCGTCCCCGGCCTCGATTGATCGGGTCTGCTGGGCGAGCTGTTTGAACGGGCGCACCGCGAAGGCGGCCAGCAGCCAAGCGAACACTGCCGCCGCGCCGATGGCGAATCCGCAGATCAGCAGCACGCGGCGGTGCAGGTTGTTGGTTTCGGCGATGGTGGCGTCATACGTCGCGCCCACGGCCATCGACGTCGGCTCCGGACCCGGGATCTCCACCGTGCGCACCCGGTAGCGCACCCCGCGGACATAGGTGTCGGCGTAGTCGGCTTGCAGCCTGGGCAGCGTGACATCGGAATTTGACTTGACCAGGCCGCCGCGCCGGACCGTGATGAGGGCGTCCTGGTCGTTGGGCGAGCGGGGAATTTCGTCGAGGCCGCGCGGCACGAACGGGATCGCGAAACCGGCGGCCTCGTCGAGCCGGCGGTCCAGCCGCTCCTTGCGGTCGTTGGTGATCCCTACCCAGACCACTGTGCCGACGATGAGCACCGGGATCGCCGCGCCGATGGCCGTCGCCACCACCACCCGGGTCCGCAGCGAGGGCGTACGGGCGAAGATCCGCGACAGGATGTTCATTGCATACGCAGCACGAACCCTACGCCGCGGACGGTGTGCAGCAGCCTGGGACCGCCGTTGGCCTCCAGCTTGCGGCGCAGGTAGCCGATGAACACGTCGACGACGTTGGTGTCGGCGGCGAAGTCGTAGCCCCAGACCAGCTCGAGCAGTTGCGCGCGGGACAGCACCGCGGTCTTGTGCTCGGCAAGGACCGCCAGCAAGTCGAATTCCCGCTTGGTCAGGTCGACGTCGACGCCGTTGACCCGGGCCCGACGACCGGGGATGTCGACTTCCAGCGGGCCGACCGTGATGGTCTCCGAGGAGGACGTCGCTGTGGAGCCGCGGCGGCGCAGCAGCGCCTTGACCCGCGCGACCAGTTCGGCGAGCACGAAGGGTTTGACCAGGTAGTCGTCGGCACCGGCCTCCAGGCCCGCCACGCGGTCGTCGACCGAGCTGCGCGCGCTGAGCACGCAGACCGGGACGTCGTTGTCCATGGCTCTCAGTGCCGTGACCACGCTGACGCCGTCCAGCACGGGCATGTTGATGTCGAGCACGATCGCGTCCGGCCGGGTCTCGGTGGCGCTGCGCAAAGCCTCGGCGCCGTCGACGGCGGTCGACACCTCGAATCCGGAAAGCCGCAGGCCGCGTTCCAGCGAGGCGAGCACGTCGGCGTCATCGTCGACGACCAACACGCGAGGTGAGGCGGAACCAGTGTCCATGCCGCCCATTTTGCCGGATGTTTGCCTGTGGGGGTGGGAGGTCACCCGCCGGGTCGCAGCCGGTTAGGTCACCGGTAGACCAGGCCGCTCAACTGGAACGCCAACTGGCGTCGCACGGCGGGAACCCGAGCGGCCAGCCGCATCGCCGAGTTGCGGATCGGACGCAACGGGCGCGGCAGCGTGGCGATGCGGGTCAGGCGCCCGGTCAGCTTCAGCACCTGCTGGGCGCGTTCCCGTTGGGACGACCCGTAGGCGTCCAACGCGGTCTCGGGGCCGCCGTGCAAGACGTCGGAGAGCGCTTCGGCCAATGCGATGGCGTCGGAGATGCCGAGGTTCATGCCCTGGCCGCCGGCGGGGCTGTGCACATGGGCGGCGTCGCCGGCCAGCAGTAGTCGACCGGCCCGGTAACGCTCGGCGACGCGGTGGTGGATGTGGAACCGCGTACCCCACAGCAGCTCGGTGACCTTCGTCTGTCCCGGCCCGAAGGCCCGGGTGTCCAGCAGCGACTGCACGAATCCCGCGGACGGCTCCGACGGTGCGTCCGGCGTCGGCGCGACGATGCGGAAGATGTCGTCGGGCAGCGGCGCGAGCACATTGAAGCCATTGTCGGCGTAGAACAGGATCACCTGGTCGCGTGGCGCCTCGCCGGACACCCGAACGTCGGCGAGCGCGAAGGATTCGGCGAATTCGCCTCCGGCGAAACCGATTCCGGCCTGTTCGCGAACCGTGCTGTGCATGCCGTCGGCGCCGACGGCATAGCTGGCCCTGATGGTTTCGCCGTCGTCGAAGGTGGCCGTGACGCCGGTCGCGTCCTGGGTGATGCGGCTCAGGGTCTTGGGCCTTTGGACGTCACCGCCCAGTTCGTGCAGTCGCTCCAGCAGCAGCCGCTCGGTGTCGGCCTGCGAGAGCATCAGCGTGTACGGATGCTCGGTCGGCAACTGGCTGAAGTCGACGGGCATCAGGATGCGTGGTCCTTGCCGCATGGTGAATCGCTGTGCAATGAGCCCGGCCTTCACCATTCGCCGGGCTACGTCGAGGTCCTCGAGCACCTCCAGGGTGCGGGCGTTCACGGCGGCCGCGCGGGAGGTGTTCTGGCCCTCAGGCAGCTTGTCGACCACGACCGCCCGATTTCCCTGGGCGATCAGGGAAGCAGCCAGCGTGAGGCCGGTGGGGCCGGCGCCTACCACCAGGACGTCGGTGTCGTTCATGGTGCGTTCCTCTCTGTGCTGGGGTTAGTCAACGCTTGTTGGCATAAGTCCATGCTGGCGCGCCTATGAGGTGATGTCAACAGCTGTTGGCCTACACTTGTTGACATGAGGAGATCGTCGGATGAAACCAAGGCCGTCATCCTGGCCGCGGCCCGCGAGCGGTTCGGCGCATCCGGTTTCCAGGCTGCCACGATCCGGGCGATCGCCGCGGACGCCAGGGTGGACCCAGCGATGGTGATGCGCTACTACGGCAGCAAGGACAAGCTGTTCGCCGCTGCGGCCGAGTTCGATCTGAACTTTCCCGATTTCGCGGGGACCGACCCGACGCAGGTCGGGCGGTCACTGGTGCGGCATTTCCTCGAACGCTGGGAGGACGAGGGACTTGTGATCCTGTTGCGGTCCAGCGCCACCAACGCCGAGGCGGCACAACGGATGCAGGAGATCTTCGGGACCCAGTTGCAGCCGTTGGTCGCCTCTTTCGTGCCGGCTACGGAGGCCGGCGTGCGGGCCGGGCTGATCGCCACGCAGGTCCTTGGTATGGCGTTGTGCCGCTTCGTGTTACGGCTGCCGCCCGTCGTCGAGATGAGCCGCGATGAGGTCGTCGAGTGGCTGGGCCCGACGATCCAGCGCTACCTGGCGGGGCGAGCAGTCGCAAAAGCCCCCTAAATCGGCCTCGATTAGGGGCTGTTGCGTCTGCTCGCGGTGGGCAAGCCGATGCTGCGGTAGCGCTGCAACCGCGCGGCGATGCGTTCGTCAGCGGGGATCGCACGCAGGGCGTGGACCTCGGCGGCGATGGCGGCCGACAGGCGTTGCGAGAATTCGGCCGGCTCGTCGGCAGCGTCGGGATGCTCGGGCACGATGGCATCGACAATCCCGGATCTCAACAGGTCGGCCGACCGAATGCCTTGGGCCGCAGCCAGTTCGGCGGCATGATCGGTGTCGCGGAAGACGATCGCGCTGGCGCCCTCCGGCGGAAGCGGCGCCAGCCACCCGTGTAACGCGGCCAGCACCCGGTCGGCGGGCACCATCGCCAGCGCCGGCCCGCCGCTGCCCTGGCCCAGCAGCACCGACACCGTCGGGGTATCCAGCGTGACCAGCTCAGCCAGGCACTGGGCGATCTGGCCGGCCAACCCGCCCTGTTCGGCTTCCGCCGACAATGCCGGACCGGCGGTGTCGATCACCAGCACCAGCGGCAAGCGCAGCTCGGCGGCCAGCGCCATGCCGCGTCGTGCCTCGCGCAGCGACGCGGGACCCACCCGGGTCTCTTCCAACCCGCCGGCACCTCGCTGCTGGCCGAGGACCACCGCCGGCTGGCCGGTAAATCGTGCCAGCGCCAGCAGCGTGGTCGCGGCCTCGCCCTGCCCGGTACCGGACAACAGCACCTGGTCGGTGGCGCCGTGCCGCAACAGCAGCCCGACACCCGGCCGGTCAGCCCGTCGCGACGCCAGCACTGAGTCCCAGGCCGGCACATCGGGCACCGGTTCGGGCGCCTGCGGCGCTGGTGGCGGCTCGGGAACGTCGGCGATCACCGTCAGCGCACGGTCCAGCGTCTGTCGCAGCTTCTCGAGCGGGACGACGGCGTCGATCACCCCGTGTCGCTGCAGATTCTCCGCGGTCTGGACGCCGGCCGGGAATGGTTCGCCGTAGAGCAGCTCATAGACCCGCGGTCCGAGAAAGCCGATCAGCGCACCCGGCTCGGCGAAGGTGACATGGCCCAGCGAGCCCCACGACGCGAAAACCCCGCCGGTGGTGGGGTTGCGCAAGTACACCAGGTAGGGCAAGTGCGCCTGTTTGTGCAGTCGCACGGCCGCGGCGATCTTCACCATCTGCAGAAACGCCACTGTGCCCTCTTGCATGCGGGTGCCGCCCGAGCTCGGCGACGCCAGCAGCGGCAGCCGCTCGGCCGTGGCGCGCTGCACTGCGGCGGTGATCCGTTCGGCGGCCGCCAACCCGATCGACCCGGCGAGGAAGTCGAACTCACAGACCAGCACCGCCACCCGGCGTCCGCATACGCGTCCCTCGCCGGTCAGCACAGATTCGTCTCGGCCGGTGGCGCGCTGGGCTTCGGCCAACTCGCGTGCGTAGGACTCGCTCATCGGCACCGCGAGCGGGTCGGTGTCCCAGCTGACGAAAGAGCCCTCGTCGAGCACCGCATCCCGCAGTTGATCAGTCGTGATACGACTCACCCTTCGAGGTTATTGGAGGATCTATATCCTGGCTCCCATGATCGGTGTCACCCGGGCCGAAGCAGTCATGACGATCGAGCTGCAGCGCCCCGAACGGCGCAACGCCCTGAATTCTCAGCTTGTCGACGAACTGCGGGAGGCTTTCCAGAAAGCCAGCACGGAGGACGTCCGCGTCATCGTGCTGGCCGGCCAGGGCACGGTGTTCTGCGCCGGGGCGGACCTGAGCGGAGACGCGTTCGCCGCCGACTATCCCGACCGGCTCATCGAGCTACACAAGGTCATGGACGCGGCTTTGATACCGGTGATCGGATTTATCAACGGCCCGGCCATCGGCGCTGGTTTGCAGTTGGCGATGCGATGCGATCTGCGGGTCGTCGCACCGGAGGCGTTCTTTCAGTTTCCGACTTCGAAATACGGTCTGGCCCTTGATAACTGGAGCATCCGACGACTGTCATCACTGGTCGGCCATGGGCGCGCCCGCGCGATGCTGCTGACCGCGGAGAAGCTGACCGCCGAGACGGCACTGCATACCGGGATGGCCAACCGGATCGGGACCCTGGCCGACGCACAGGCCTGGGCCGCCGAGATCGCCGGACTGGCGCCGCTGGCGATACAGCACGCCAAGCGGGTACTCAACGACGACGGCTCCATGGAGGAGCAGTGGCCGGAGCACAAGGAACTCTTCGACAAGGCCTGGGGCAGCCAGGATGTCATCGAGGCGCAGGTCGCCCGGGTGGAGAAGCGGCCGCCGAGGTTCCGGGGGGCTTAGGGGGTCATGCTGCGCTCAGCGCTGCGAGTTGCCACGGGCACGGCCTCGGTGGCCGTCGGTGGGTGGCTGCTGCGGGCGCTGCACGGTTCGGTAGCCGCGATCGGTGGTGATCCCGCGTCGATCCGCGCTGTCGCGGAGGGGTCTCCGAACTACCACGACGGCGTCTTCGAAAACCTCGACCCGGCCACGGTGTACCTCATGGATCGCGAGGAATGGCGGCTCATCATCTGGGAGTTGCTCGGTCCCCGCAGTGGAAGCCGCCCCAAAAAGCCGATCCCGTTGGCAGCGCCGGAGATCTATCGGGGTGACGCCAGCCGGCTTGCTGTCAGCTGGTTCGGTCATTCGACGGCATTGGTGGAAATCGACGGTTACCGGGTGCTTACCGATCCGGTGTGGAGTGACCGCTGCTCGCCGTCGGACATCGTCGGCCCGCAGCGACTGCACCCTCCGCCGGTACAGCTGGAAGGCCTGCCCGCCGTCGACGCGGTGATCATCAGCCATGACCACTACGACCATCTCGACATCGACACCGTGATGGCGCTGGCTCGCACCCAGCGGGCCCCGTTCTTCGTGCCGCTCGGCATCGGCGCCCACCTTCGGGCGTGGGGCATCCCCGAGCATCGCATCGTCGAACTCGACTGGAACCAGAGCGCACAGGTCGACAAGCTCACCGTGGTCTGTATGCCGGCGCGGCACTTCTCGGGACGCTTTTTCAGCCGCAACAACACGCTGTGGGCGTCGTGGGCGTTGATCGGCCCTTCGCATCGCGCCTATTTCGGCGGCGACACGGGCTACACCAAGAGCTTCGCGCAGATCGGCGCGGACCACGGACCGTTCGACGTGACGCTGCTGCCCATCGGCGCCTACAACACCGCGTGGCCGGACATTCACATGAACCCCGAGGAGGCGGTGCGGGCGCACCTGGACGTCACCGACTCCGGCTCAGGGCTTTTGGTCCCCATCCACTGGGGCACCTTCCGGCTGGCGCCGCACCCGTGGGCCGAGCCGGTGGAGCGGGTGCTTGCCGCGGCCGAGCCCGCCCAAGTCCAGGTGGCCGTGCCTTTGCCTGGTCAGCGGATCGATCCGGCCGGGCCGTTGCGGTTCAACCCGTGGTGGCGGCTCTAGGGCGAGCAGACGCAAAAGCCCCCGACACGCCG
>NZ_JBKQQD010000282.1:0-3257 GCF_052144515.1 Mycobacterium sp.
TGATTGTGGACATGGGGCTCCCTCCATCGATGCCAATCGGGATTAACTCGCCAACGATTGAACACGTTTCGAGGGGAATTGTCCACAGGCTACCCCCCGGAAAGCCCCCCTCTTGAGTAAGTCCCCACGGAAGCTCTGTTCCAACTCCGCGGTGCGCGGACATTCCATCCGCGAGCCGTCACACCCCAACGGAAACCAATCTTCCATGGTCATGCGGTCGGCCAAGAGGTGAAAGATTGGAAGTGAGCGCGTAAGAGGGACCCACCTGGGGGCAAAATGAGCGCGTAAGAGGGACCCACCCTAGCACATCCGTGTATTGTGAACGTTCCCACAGGGATCGGCTCACTCGCACGGAGGCAAAGGAAGTGCTTACGGTGGATGACTACGGCGCGATTCGGCGAGCTCGGCGCGATGGCATGTCCATCCGGCAGATCGCCCGACAATTCAATCACTCGAGAAAAACCATTCGGCATGCCCTCAACCATGCTGAACCTCCACTGTCCCCCAGGACCAGAGCCCGCACGGCTCCGCTCCTGGGTCCCGTCGCGGCGGTCATCGACCAAATCCTGATCGATGATGAAACCGCCCCGCCCAAGCAGCGGCATACCGCGGCGCAGGTGTATCGTCGCCTCCGCGATGAGCACGGCTACCGCGGCGGCTACGCCCAGGTGCAACGTTATGTGCTCAAGCATCGCCGTCGAGAGCGCGAAACGTTCATTCCTTTGGGGCATCTTCCCGGCCAACGGCTCGAGGCTGATTTCGGTCACATCTACGTCGATTTCCCCGAGGGCCGGCGGCAAATCCCCTTTCTCGTCGCCACCTGGGCCTACTCGAATTACCCCTTCGTTTTGGCCCTGCCGTTTGAGCGCACCGAGGCGATCCTCGAAGGCATGGCCGCAGCTTTCGACTTCTTCGGCTGCGCCCCCCAAAGAAGTCTGGTGGGACAACCCCAAGACCGTCGCAACGTTGATCCTGCTGGGACGCCAACGCCAGCTCCATCCCCGCTACGCCGCCTTGGCCAGTCATTACGCCTTCGATCCCCGCTTCTGCATGCCGGCTCGGGGCAACGAGAAACCCGACGCCGAGAGCACCGTCAAGGCCGTGCAACGCCGCTTCGCCACCCCGGTCCCCAAAGTGACGGACCTCGATGAGTTGAACAGGTATTTTCGTCAGCGGTGCGAAACCGAGCGGGAGCGAACCGTCCAGTCGCTCTTCGGCCCCTTTGCGATCGGCACACGGTTCGCCGAGGAACAAGCCCTCGCCGCACCGCTTCCCGCACATCGGTTCGATGCCTGCGTCATCCGCCCCGCAGTTCCGGTGGACAAGTATCAGACCGTGGCCTTCGATCGCAACCGGTACAGCGTCCCGCGACAGTTCGCATTTCAAATGGTGACCGTTAAGGGCTATGTCAACCGGGTCGTGATTGTGGTGCAAGGCCAGGTCGTCGCGACCCACACGCGGTGCCTGCAGCACGACACGATGGTGCTCGACCCGTTGCACTACCTCGCGACGCTGAGCCGCAAGCCAGGCGCGCTGGACCACGCACCGGTGTACCGGGACTGGGAGCTTCCTGCCTGCTTCGCGGTATTCCGTGCCGAACTGCAAGCACTGCATGGCAGCCTGGCCGGTGACCGGCGGTTCGTGCGGGTCCTGCAACTCTTGGGTGAGCACCCCCTGGCTCGAGTTCGCGGGGCCGTTGAAGCCTGCCGGCTTGATCGTCTCACCAGCGCTGAAGCCGTGATTCAACGGACGCACTCGTTGGCCGTGATCGAGGCATCGTCGCGCGACCGCTCAGGATCCATCCCCGGACCGTCCACCGCGGCCGGCGTTGCCGTGCCGCTTCCTGATCTGAGCCGCTTTGACCGGCTCCTGGGTGATTCCCTGAATCAGGACGATTCCACTAATGACTCATTGAACATTCAATGTTGCGAAAGATCTCCTGCGAATCAAATCACCTGCGACCAGTTCTTGGGCAATTCCCGGAGCCGAGACAATTCCAGTAATAAAGCATTGAACATTCAATGTCAGGATTTGTCCGCCGCGGGCCGAACCACCGTGTTCTTCGCCTGACCACAGGCGACATGGTTGCGATCGGGCTCTAATGGTGAGCCCGGACTGTCCTCCTGAACTTGTTGGAAAGGAATCCGCCGATGGCCGATCCCACGATCGATTTGCTGAAGAACCATCTGCGGCAGTTGCGGCTGCCGACGATGGGGCGAGAGTTCGAGAAGCTGGCACGAGACGCCACCGCAACCAACCAGACCTTCATCCAGTTCTTGTTCCGACTCACCGAGACCGAGCTGGCAACTCGCAGCGCCAACGCGATCGCCAGTCGGATCAAGAACGCCGAGTTCCCCGTGCTGAAGGACCTCGACACCTACGACTTCAGCGTGATGCCACAGCTCTCGAAGCCGAGGATTCTGGAGCTGTCACGCTGCGAGTGGATTGAACGGAAACACAACTGTTGCCTTGTTGGCAGCCATGGAACAGGGAAAACGCACATCGCGGTGGCCTTGGGACAAGCGGCGTGTCGGGCCGGTCTGCGGGTGCGGTTCTTCACAGCCGCCGAGTTGGTTAGCCAACTGGAGAAGGCGCAGAAACAGTACACCCTGGACCGGTTCCTGGGCCAACTGGAGCGAGCCCACCTGCTGATCTGCGACGAGCTGGGCTACGTTTCCTTGAGCCGCGGTGGCGTCGAGCTCTTGTTTCGGGTCTTCGGCGACCGTTATGAGCGAGCCAGTGTGCTCATCACCAGTAACCTGCCGTTCAGTGAGTGGAACCAGATCTTCCAAGGAGAGCGGATGACTGGGGCACTCTTGGACCGTCTGACCCACCACTGCCAGATTTTCGAGATGAATGGCGAGAGCTACCGCTTCCGCGAGTCGATGAAATCCAAGAAGGGCCGAAAAGCTGAGTGAGGAAGCTTTGCCGTTCTTGCCCAGAGCGGCCATCTTAAAGACTCGGGTGGGTCCCGCTTACGCGATCAGGGTGGGTCCCGCTTACGCGATCAGTTCCACTTCTGGGTGAGTTCCCTCACGACGTAAAGGGTCTCATGCCCCTTCTCGGGTTGTAGCCCATCGATCGAAAGGACAATCTCATCGACTGATTCGTATTGGCGACGTAGGGCTTCGGGATCTTGCTGACGCGCGGCGAGCATCACCTGGTAACGCTGAATGTACTTGGCGATGGCATCGTCCGAGAGCTTGATCGCGTAGTCGTCCTGGAGCTCGGATTGGATGTGGGGAATCGACATGTGG
>NZ_JBKQQD010000283.1:0-3942 GCF_052144515.1 Mycobacterium sp.
TTCATGCTGATGCTGGACATGCTGCGGGAGACGGCCAACGAGTCGGCGGACAGCATGGACGCCAACTACCGCTGGTACCACCCCGCGCCCAACACGCTGGCCGCTGCGGTGGGTTCGTCGCGGATGTGGGAGCGCAAGCCCGACGGCAAGGACCTCAACTTCGGCGTGGTCCGGGTCGGCGTCGGCATGACGCGTCCCGAGGTGACCTGGGGTGAGCCGCAGAACATGCCGACCGACATCGAGCTCGAACCGGTGACGGGTAAGGCGCTGCAGGAATTCGGACGCTATCAAAGCGTCGTCTACAACCTGCCGAAGATGGTTTCCTTCCTGGTCGAACCCTGGTATTCGCTGATCGGGGAGCGCGAGCAGGCACTGGGATTGATGCGGTCGATCATCTGCCAGCTGGCGTTCTCCCATGGGCCCGATCACGTGCGAATGATCGTCGTCAGCTCCGATCTGGAGGAATGGGACTGGGTCAAGTGGCTGCCCCATTTCGGTGACCCCCGGCGGCAGGACGCGGCGGGCAGTGCGCGGATGGTGTACGGCTCGGTGCGGGAGTTCGCCGCCGAGCAAGCCGAATTGTTCGCCGGCCGCGGGTCGTTCACGCCTCGGCATGCCAGTTCGTCGGCGCAGAACCCGACGCCTCACCACGTGATCATCGCCGACGTCACCGATCCGCAATGGGAGTACGTGATCAGCGCCGAGGGTGTCGACGGCGTGACGTTCTTTGACCTGACCGGCGCTTCGATGTGGTCATCCGTGCCCGAGCGGTCGTTGAAGTTCGACAAGAAGGGCGTGATCGAGGCGCTGCCCCGCGACCGCGACACCTGGATGGTGATCGACGACAAGCCGTGGTTCTTCGCTCTTACCGACCACCTCAGCATCGCGGAGTCAGAGGAGTTCGCGCAGAAGGTAGCCCGCTGGCGGATCGCCGAGGCGTACGAAGAGATCGGGCAGCGGGTGGCCCACATCGGTGCCCGAGACATCTTGTCCTACTACGGGATTGACGATCCGTCCGACATCGACTTCGAGTCGCTGTGGGGCAGCCGCACCGACACCATGGGGCGGTCGCGGTTGCGGGTCCCGTTCGGCAATCGATCCGACAACGGCGAGCTGCTGTTCTTGGACATGAAATCGCTGGACGAGGGCGGCGACGGGCCGCACGGCGTCATGTCGGGAACGACGGGTTCGGGTAAGTCGACGCTGGTGCGAACCGTGATCGAATCGCTGATGCTCGGCCATCCGCCGGAAGAGCTGCAGTTTGTGTTGGCCGACCTCAAGGGTGGGTCGGCGGTCAAGCCGTTCGCCGGGGTGCCCCACGTATCCCGGATCATCACCGACCTTGAAGAAGACCAGGCGCTGATGGAGCGCTTCCTAGACGCGCTGTGGGGCGAGATCGCCCGCCGCAAGGCGGTATGCGACAGCGCCGGCGTGGACGACGCCAAGGAGTACAACTCCGTGCGGTCCAGGATGCGGGCGCGCGGCCAGGACATGATGCCGCTGCCGATGCTCGTGGTGGTCATCGACGAGTTCTATGAGTGGTTCCGCATCATGCCGACAGCGGTCGACGTCCTTGACTCGATCGGCCGGCAGGGCCGCGCCTACTGGATCCACCTGATGATGGCGTCGCAGACCATTGAGAGCCGGGCGGAAAAACTCATGGAGAACATGGGTTACCGCTTGGTGCTGAAGGCGCGTACCGCCGGAGCGGCGCAGGCGGCCGGGGTGCCGAACGCGGTGAACCTGCCGGCCCAGGCAGGTCTGGGGTACTTCCGTAAGAGTCTCGAGGACATCATCCGGTTCCAGGCCGAGTTCCTGTGGCGGGACTACTACTCCCGCGGCGTGACCATCGACGGCGAAGAAGCGCCCGCGTTGGTGCACAGCATCGACTACGTCCGCCCGCAGTTGTTCACGAATTCGTTCACGCCTCTCGAGGTGAGCGTCGGGAGCCCGGACATCGAGCCCATCGCGCACAGCAATGGCGAAGTCCTCGAGTCGGAAGATGCCGAAGAAGAGGACGAAGAAGCCATCAGGACGCCGAAGGTCGGCACGGTGATCATTGATCAGCTGCGCAGAATCGACTTCGAGCCGTACCGGTTGTGGCAGCCGCCGCTGACGGTGCCCGTCGCCATCGACGACTTGGTCGACCGATTCCTGGGCCGCCAGTGGCAAAAGGAGTACGGCACCGCCAGGGATCTGGTGTTCCCGATCGGCATCATCGACCGCCCGTTCAAGCATGACCAGCCGCCATGGACGGTTGACACGTCCGGGCCCGGCGCCAACGTCCTGATTCTGGGCGCCGGAGGTTCGGGCAAAACCACTGCGCTGCAGACGCTGATCTGCTCGGCCGCGTTGACGCACACGCCCGAGCAGGTTCAGTTCTATTGCCTGGCCTACAGCAGCACCGCGCTGACCACGGTGGCCCGCTTGCCCCACGTCGGCGAGGTCGTCGGTCCCACCGATCCATACGGCGTGCGCCGCACGGTGGCCGAAATTCTGGCGTTGGTCCGCGAGCGCAAACGCAGCTTCCTCGAGCACGGAATCCCGTCGATGGAGGTATTCCGGCGCCGCAAGTTCGCCGGTGAGGCCGGCCCGGTGCCCAACGACGGGTTCGGCGACGTCTACCTGGTGATCGACAACTACCGGGCGCTGGCCGAGGAAAACGAGGTGTTGATCGAGCAAGTAAACGTGATCATCAACCAGGGCCCCTCGTTCGGCGTGCACGTGATTGTCACGGCAGACCGCGAATCCGAGCTGCGGCCCCCGGTGCGGAGCGGTTTCGGTTCCCGGGTCGAGTTGCGCCTGGCCGCTGTGGAAGACGCCAAGCTGGTGCGTTCCCGGTTCGCCAAAGACGTTCCGGTCAAGCCGGGACGCGGCATGGTCGCGGTCAACTACGTCCGACTCGACGCCGACCCGCAGTCGGGCCTACACACGTTGGTGGCCCGGCCCGCGTTGGCCAGCACGCCCAACAACATGTTCGAGTCCGACAGCGTGGTGGCCGCGATCAGCCGGGTCGCGACGAGCCAGGCCCCGCCGGTGCGCCGGCTGCCGGCGAAGTTCGGCGTGGAACAAGTGCGCGAGCTGGCCGCCCGGGACACCCGTCAAGGGGTTGGCGTGGGCGGAATCACCTGGGCGATATCGGAATTGGATCTGCAGCCGGTCTATCTCAACTTCGCCGAGAACTCGCATTTGGTGGTCACGGGTCGACGCGAATGTGGGCGGACCACGACGCTGGCCACCATCATGTCCGAAATCGGCAGGCTCTATGCGCCGGGAGCCAGCAGCGCGCCGACTCCTCCGGCCGGGCGGCCCTCTGCACAGGTGTGGCTGGTCGACCCGCGGCGTCAGCTGCTGACCACCCTGGGCTCCGACTACGTGGAGAAGTTCGCCTACAACCTCGACGGTGTCGTGGCGATGATGGGCGAGTTGGCCCAGGCCTTGGCCGGCCGTGAGCCGCCGCCCGGTTTGTCCGCGGAGGAGCTGCTGTCGCGGTCCTGGTGGAGCGGTCCGGAGATCTTCTTGATCGTCGATGACATCCAGCAACTGCCGCCAGGGTTCGACTCGCCGCTGCACAAGGCCGTTCCCTGGGTGACCAGGGCCGCCGATGTCGGGCTGCACGTGATCGTCACCCGCACCTTCGGCGGATGGTCGTCGGCGGGCAGCGACCCGATGTTGCGGGCACTGCACCAGGCGAACGCGCCGTTACTGGTGATGGACGCCGACCCCGACGAGGGCTTCATCCGCGGCAAGATGAAGGGTGGCCCGTTGCCCCGCGGTCGTGGCCTGCTGATGGCCGAGGACACCGGGGTGTTCGTACAGGTCGCGGCGACCGAGCTGCGCCGCTAGGAGGAATGGCACAAGCAGCAAGGGGTTTTGCCTACGGGTGGTGCGTTGGTGGTGTGTCCCCAGCTAATCGAGGAACGGATGAGTGACAAGTCCAAC
>NZ_JBKQQD010000284.1:0-3480 GCF_052144515.1 Mycobacterium sp.
CGACCGCCCTTGGGGGTCCCCCCCAGGCGAAAGAGTTGAACCAAGAATAGGAGGCGCTATGCGCTGCAAACGAGACGACTGCACAAGGCGGGCATACACATCCGGTTGGTGCTCGACGCACTATCGGCGTTTGCGGTCAGGTCAGCCCATGGATGCGGCGATCAGGCGTTACGTGCGGATACAAGAGCCGATGGACCGTACTAGTAAGCCAGCAGACGGGAAGCCGGTTCGACGAAAGCGAAAAAGGCCGTTCGAGGCGGAGTGGGCGTTGTTGAGGGAACTTGGCTTGGCGGAATAGCGACAGGCCAGCGGACTGCGACAGTATCGAGGATGTCGTTGGTCCGCGTCACTGCTGGGATGTGCTGGGAGTTGCGATGACGAGATCGGTGACAAGTCCCCAACGATGCACTCGTGAGTCATGCTGGATTTGCCAGTCACCGCCAAGCAGGGCGCTCACGTTGATGGGGCGACATCCGCCCACCACCTGGGGCGCAACACGCCACAGGCCGGTCCAGGTTCGCGAGACGCCCCGTTCGATCAGCCGCTCCCCATGGGTAAGACTGGCCAGGCAGAGCAAGCCGTCGGAGGTGAGAATCCGCCGCAGATCGTCGAGGACCGCTCGGGCGTAGTCTGCTTCGAGCAGGTCGAACACGAAGGTTGAGAGCACACGGTCCGCGAATGCGTCATCGGCGGGTAGGGGCAGTGAGCCGTCGACCAGCATGGCCTTCGCCCGTTCGGGCCATCCGGCGAGCCGGTTGGTGGCCAAGTTGATCATCACCGGGCTGATGTCGACGCCGAGGTAGGTGACATTGGCCGGCAGCGCGTCCAGAAGGTGCGCAGCCAATCGACCTGTGCCGCAGCCGAACTCGAAAATTCTCTGGTTTCCACCGAGGTCCGCGTTGGCCACGAGCCGATCCGTGGCCGCGTCCTCATAAAACGCTTGCCAGTCCTGGACGCGTCCGATCCGGTCGTAGACGGAACGAGCCTGATTCAGGGTCAGCGCCAAAGGTGCACCCTTCTCCCGTCGACTGCTAGTGACCCGGCCCCATCATCCCGCCGGGTCCCATCATGCCGCCGGGTCCCATCATGCGGCCGCAACCGCCCATCATGCCTTGCATCATCGCGGGCATGCCGTATTGGACGAATCCGGTGACCTCCCGTGCGTGGGCGCGGATGGTTTCCGTGAGGGCCGGATCATCGGCGGTTTCCTCGGCGATTACACCGGTTGGGGTGAAGGTGAGTTGGCGGCGGTATCCGCTGGCTTGGCGGAAGAGCGTCGGCAGGCTCTGGCTCATGCAGGCGACCTCGGCTCCCTGATCCAGGTGCGAGTACATGCTTGAGACGTGCTCCTGTAGCTGGGCGGCAAGGTCCGGGGAGTTTGATTCGGTGGTGGTGCGCACGCCGCCAGGGATGTCTTCAACAACACGGCTGATTTCGTTGTGCCGCATGAACATCTCCATGTAGCGGCTCATGTCCATGTGACCGGCGCCCATAAAACCGCCTCCGTCGGTGAGGCGGACAGCCGGGGGCGGTTCAAAGAGGCTGCGAAGGACATACCCCAGACCCAGGACGCTGCCCGCTCCAATCGCACCCAGCCCAGCGAGCGCCGCCCGCCGCGTCAACCTATTCATTGCTGTATGACCCTTTCATGGCGAGTCGACGCCAGGTCCGCTCTGTGGCCCGCGAATCGGTCGCGACGGGTTCGACGTGAGATTGGTGCGAGTGCGAAGGCCAGCGCGAGCCACGGGCGGTGCCAGCGCATCGCCGTCAGCGGTGTTCAACCAGCGCCGCCATGCGCCGCCGGTAGTCGTCTTCGTCGATGTCGCCACGCGCAAAGCGTTCCGCCAGCTTGTTTTCTGCCCCACGCATCTGCTGGGGGCTTCCCGCACCACCGTGGCGGCCTGCCACGGTGAGGCGGACCGCCACGACTATCGCCGTTATCAGCAGCGCGAACAACCCAATGACCACCACGGCAGTGATGATCCAACCCCAACCCCAGCCGTAGCCACCGTTCAACATCCACCCGTTACCGCCCCAGCACACCTTTTGACGCTCCTCCTGTCGACTTCATCTTCGACACCAACGATGCGCTCGCCGCTGAGGAAGTTCGTAGGGCCGATGGTCCTTTTCTTCGCCGGACAGATATAACATCGCCGAATGGGAATCCCGGCGGCCTCTGCGGAAGTGCAGCGGATTGAGTTAGCCCCAGCGGCTGCACTGTTTCGTTCGCTCGGTGATCCGACCCGGTTGGCGATTGTGCGGCGATTGGCGGTCGGACCGGCGCGGGTGACCGACTTGGTGGAGGCAGTGGGCTTGGCGCAGTCGACGGTGTCCAAACATCTTGCGTGTCTGCGTGACTGTGGTCTGGTGGCCTCCCACCCGGTTGGCCGTGCGTCGCTGTTTCGGCTGACCCAGCCCGCGCTGGTCGAGTTGCTCGGCTGCGCCGAGACGGTGCTGACGGCCACCGGAAATGCCGTGGCGTTGTGCCCCAACTACGGCAGCGATTACTGCGGGACGGCGGAGACACCGTGACCGTTGCCGGCTCGGCGGGCGACACTGTAAGCGTCGGTGGCGACGCATGCTGCGCCGGCTCGCGCTCCGCGCTGGCCGTGCATGATCCGGGATGGCATCGAGCCGCTCGATGGGCGCGGTGCCTCGCCTGGGTCAGCCTGGCCTGGATGTTGCTTGAGGGCGCGGTCGGCCTGTGGCAGGGATTGTTGGTCGGGTCGATTGCGCTGACCGGCTGGGCGCTGGGCAGCGCGGTGGAGGGACTGGCCAGCATCATCGTGGTTTGGCGGTTAACCGGTTCGCGCACCTTGTCCGAGACCGCCGAACGACGCGCACAACGCGGTGTGGCGGTGTCGTTTTGGCTGATCGCGCCCTACATCGCTGCTGAATCGCTGCGTCATCTGCTCGGCGAGCACCGCGCCGAGACTTCGGTGATCGGGATCGCGTTGACCGCAATTGCGGTGGTGTTGATGCCGTTGCTGGGCTATGCCAAACGGCGGCTCGGCGCAAGGCTAGGCTCGGCGGCCACGGCAGGCGAGGGCACACAGAACTATCTGTGCGCAGCCCAGGCTGCTGCGGTGCTGATTGGCCTCGCGACCACTGCCGCCTGGCCCGGCGGGTGGTGGCTGGACCCAGTAATCGGCCTCGGTGTTGCCGCTGTCGCCGCGTGGGAGGGCGTCGAAACCTGGCGTGGCGAGGCATGCGGGTGCTGAAGCGTGCTACCAGCACCCACTACCCACCCTTGCCAGGGCCACCGCTCTACTTCCATGCGTCCATTTGGGGTACACCCGTACTAGACATCTGGGAGGCTGCCCCCAGAGTGTCCAACTAGAGTCCATTCCAGCATTGTTTGACATTCGTCCACTGACATCATAGATTCTATTGGACAGTGCAGCCAAACAAGGGAGCCAGCAATGGGCCAGCGCATCGGATACCAGCGAGTCAGCACCGTTGACCAGAACACGGCTCGTC
>NZ_JBKQQD010000285.1:0-24903 GCF_052144515.1 Mycobacterium sp.
CGGCTTGACTCATGGAAACTGCCCGCGAAACGCCTTCGGTGCCTCACGTAAGAATGCCCGCGAAATGGTGACTGTCGTGAGGCATGGGAAGTGGGTTGTCGATGACGTCTCGCGCGGAGATCACCACCAAGTACGCCAAGGCGTATGTGAAGGCTTCGAAGAAGGGCAAGGGCCAGATTCTGGATCAGGTGGTCGAGGTGACGGGCTGGTCGCGTGATAACGCCCGCCGTCGGCTGACCGCGGCGGCCAAGCAGCCGCCGGGTCCGGGCCGCAGTGTTGCCAAGCGGCCGCGCAAGCCGAGGACCCCGAAGTACTCCTACGACACTCTCAAAGTGCTGCAAAAGGTTTGGGCCGCCTCGGGTGGGCAGTGTGGGAAGTATCTGGCTGCCTCGATGGCCATCCAGCTCGACGGGTTGGAACGCCACAGCGAGCTGGTCTTCGGCCGTGACCGTTATAGCCCGAAGGTGCGGGAGGAACTGTTGGCGATGAGCGCAGCGTCGATCGACCGCTACCTGAGGCCGGCGAAGGCCAAGGATCACATCAAGGGAAAGTCCACCACTAAGCCCTCGCCGCTGCTGCGCTCGTCGGTCAAGATCCGCAAGGCCACCGACGAGATCGAATCTGCGCCGGGCTTTTTCGAAGGAGATACGGTCGCCCATTGCGGGCCCACGTTGAAAGGCGAGTTCGCCCGGACCTTGAACCTGACCTGTGTGCACACCGGCTGGACCTTCACGCGCACCGTGCGTAACAACGCCCACACCCACATCCTGGGCGGGTTGAAGGCCGGGGTCGAGCAGGTGCCGTTCGAGGTCGTCGGCCTGGACTTCGACAACGGCACCGAGTTCTTGAACAAGGCCGTCATCGCCTGGGCCGGCCTGCAGCAGATCTTCTTCACCCGGTCGCGGCCCTACAAGAAGAACGACCAGGCCACCATCGAGTCCAAGAACAACCACCTGGTGCGCAAGTACGCGTTCTACTACCGCTACGACACCGGCGACGAACGCGCCGTGCTCAACCGGCTCTGGCCCCTGGTGAACGACCGGCTCAACTACCTGACTCCGACCATCAAACCCATCGGGTACTCCAGCAGCGGTGACGGCCGCCGCCGACGCCTCTACGACGCCCCGCAAACCCCGCTGGACCGGCTGCTGGCCGCCGGGACTCTCAGCCGGGCACAGCAGACCGAACTGACCGCCTACCGCGACAGCCTCAACCCCGCCAAGATCGGCCGCGAGATCGCCGACCTGCAGAACCGACTTCTCCAGCTGGCCAAGGAAAAAACCGAGCAGCTCTACCTGGCCAGCATCCCCACCGCCCTACCCGACATCCGCAAAGGCATCCGGATCAAGGCCAGCTGAACCGGCCCGTTTCGCGGGCATTCCTACCTGAGGCACGGACAAAATTTCGCGGGCATCTTGATTTGAGGCACTACGAACGCCATTGTTTGCTGGCGCGCCGGGCCGTGAAAAGCTAAATATTTTCTTGACACTGCCTCGCTGAGTGGATCCCGCCACCGCACCTGGACTACGGGCAACCCCGCACCAACAGCTTCCACCACCCGGAAAAGCTGCTGGCGCCCGACGACGATGACGACCCGTAGGCCGGTTACGCCGTCGCATTACTCGACGGCCGGTGGCCGGGCGACAATCATGTGGTGATCGCGATGTATCAGGAGTATCGGCCGGATCGACGGCTTGCGCCGTTGGTGGAATGCGGCTGGGCGCGCTCGGCGCCAGCGAGCGGGTTCATCCGGGTGATACCGGACGGGTGTGTGGACCTGTTCGTCAGCTCGCGGGGCCAAGCGATGATCGCCGGCCCCGCCACGAGCTTCTACGACCTGCACACGGACGGCGACGGTGTGCTCGCGGGTCTGCGGTTGCGGCCGGGCGCGGCGGCGGCGTTCTTCGGGCGGCCTGTCAGTGAATTCACCGACCACGTGGTTCCCCTCGATGCGGTCTTCGCAGCCGGCGGCGGCCGGGTGGCCGAAAAGGTATCCACCACAACGACTCCCGGTCAGCGGGTGGCGGCCTTGCAGCAGACGGTGATGGAACACCTGGCCGACTCCGAACCCGTCGTCGACACCGCGGTCATCGGGGCGATTGGGATGCTGCGGCGGCGGCCGCATTGGCCGGTATCCGGCCTGGCTGCCGCGGTCGATCTCAGCGAACGACAACTGCGCCGCCGGTTTGAGACCGCTGTCGGCTGCGGCCCCAAGCGGCTCGGGCGGATTTTGCGCTTGCAGCGGCTGTTGGAGTTGATCCATGCTGCGCGACGACCGAGTTCGCTGGTCCGAGTTGGCAATCGAAGCCAGCTACGCCGACCAGCCGCACATGATCAATGAGTGCCGAGCGCTGGCGGGGATCTCCCCCGTCGCGCTTCCCGGCGGGATGTCCGTTTCGTCCAATACCGCCGCAGCAGAAACGCTCTAGCCTCGACGGATGACGAGCCCGAAAAATATTGCGCTCGAGTCCTTCCGGCTCATCGAGACCGGAGACGCGCAGCTGGCCCAGCGAATCATCGCGCCCGACTTCGTAAACCAGGAAGCCGACGACTATCCCGACGACCCCGAACGTCAACGACCCGGCCCCGCGGGATTCCTGGCGACCAGCCAATGGCTGCGCGACGCGTTCGCCGATCTGCGTTTCGAACTGGAGGAGTCTTTGGAGGAAACCACAGCCTACGAAGGCGTGGTGATGGCCGCGGCCACCATGACCGGCAAGCACGTCGGACCCTTAACGGCATCGAACCGACCGGCAAGCGGATCCGGCACGAGCAGGTGCACATCTTCCGGGTCGCCGATGGCCAGATCACCCATCACCGCGCCGTCCGCGACGACCTAGGCTTGCTGCTGCAGCTCGGCTGGCGCCCAGGCGGTCGGTCCTGATTTTGCCTACCTCTGGACTGCGACCACCTTAATGTAGGTCGAATGAAGAGTCAGCACACGTTGCTGCTGCTGCGCCACGCGAAATCGGCGTACCCGACTGGCGTCCCCGACCATGAGCGGCCGCTCGCGGTACGTGGTATCCGGGAGGCTGCGCTGGCGGGTGACTGGCTGCGCGCCAACCTGCCCGCGATCGACGCGGTGCTGTGCTCGACCGCGACACGCGCGCGGGAAACCCTGGAACGCAGCGGTGTCGACGCGCCGGTGCGCTATGTCGAGAGGCTTTACGGCGCCACTGCTGGCACGGTGATCGAGCAGATCAACCACGTCTCCGACGACGTCAACACCCTGCTTGTCGTCGGGCACGAGCCGACGACGTCCGAAGTGGCGATCATTCTGGCCGGCGCCGACGGCACCGATACCGTTGCGTTGGGACGTATCTCGGAGAAATACCCGACATCGTCGATCGCCGTGCTACGGATCGACGGCGGCTGGGAGCACGTCGAACCGGGCAGCGCGGCTCTCGTCGACTTCCACGTACCGCGCTAAGAGTTGGTGGCCAGGGTCAGCTCCATGAGCTTGAGGGCCTGCCCGCAGGCGTCGATGCCGGGCGCCTGAGGGTTGATCCACCAACCGACCACGCCCGCCGCGTCGCTGGCGACTCCGCAGGCGCCGTTCGCGTCGTCCGGGTGCATGACAATCGAATCGATTCCGGCGATCGTACGGGATTCGACCCTGTACTTCAGGAAGTCGGCGACCTTGCGCTCGTTGCTGAGGCTGCCCTGTTCGAACCAGAACCGGGTGATGTCGATCAGGCCGGCCGGATTGGCGGCCTGCCATCGGCAGATCGCGCCGACGAATGTGCTCTGAATGTCGAGCGGATCGGCGCCCACCGTCTTGGCCAAGATGTCGGTGGTGAGGACCTCACACTCCTTGAGCAGGTTGGGATACTGCTGCTCGGAATTGTTGTTGCGTGGGGTGCTGCCCGAGCCTGCCTTGACGGCGTTGCCACCAGTCGACCTGGAACAGCCGGTCAACACCAAGACCGCGCTGATCAGGACCAGAAAGATCACAGTGCAGGCCTTCAGGCCAGCCCCCATACGCATGGCGGTGCTCACTTTGAGTTCGCAATCGACTGGCGCGTCAGCTCTTTGGCGATGTCGCAGGGCGGCGGGAAGGGCTTTTGGCTGAAGCTCACCGACCATTCGATGAAGTCGTCCTGGAATTGGATCCCCACTTCGCACAGCGAGTCACCCAGGTTGGGCTCGTTGCCGATGGCGATGAAGCCACCGTGGCCATCGATGTTGACGTCCTCGACGCTGGCGCGCGAGAGTTCCTCGGTCTTGCGCTCCCGCCCGATCGGGCTGCCGCGATACCAGGAAAACGAGAAGTGCGGACCGAGGATGCCACCGCCCGCCAACCATTGGCAGCCCACCGAATTCCGCGCGGTGTTCTTCAGCCCGGTCACCTTGGTCAGATCGGTCACCGTCGAATCGTTGATGCCCCCGCATTGCGGGAACATCGGTCCGTGGTGGCCTTCCGCACCCCCCGGCGCCGACGTCGTCGCGCCCGGCTTGTTGTCGCCGGAACTGGAGCAGGCCGCAACAACCGGGATAAACACGGTCACAGCCGCCACGGCGTACGTCGCCAGGGCAAGGGTTCTCGCGTTACGCCGCACCGCTACCTCGCAGACTCCTGCTCACACGATGCACTGTAGCGGCAGCCCCGGGGGCAACCACCGACACGCCACCTGAGCAGGCGTTTCAGACGCATCGGCGGCTGCGGCTGCGGTGTCGAGCGTGCGGCGTGTGCGACAGTTACCACATGCTCCTGGCACTGCTGCGCCAGTACATCCGGCCGTACCGCCGGCTCGTCGCGGTGCTCATGGCGCTGCAGATGATCAGCACGTTGGCGACGCTGTACCTGCCGACGGTCAACGCCACGATCATCGACGACGGCGTCGCCAAGGGCGACACGGCCACCATCGTCAGACTCGGCATGGTGATGCTCGGGGTCACCGGTGTGCAGGTGGCGTGCTCGATCGCGGCGGTCTACTTCGGTTCGCGAACCGGCATGGGGTTCGGGCGCGACCTGCGCTCGGCGATTTTTCATCACGTCACGACCTTCTCCGAGCACGAGACCGCCCGGTTCGGGGCGCCGACGTTGCTGACCCGTACCACCAACGACGTGCGGCAGATCCAATTTCTGGTGCAGATCACGTGCCTGGTGTTGGTCACCGCGCCGATCATGTCGGTCGGGGGCATCTTCATGGCCATCCACCAGGACGCCGGGTTGTCGTGGCTGCTGCTGGTCAGCGTTCCGATCCTGGCCGGGGCCAATTACTGGATCTTCTCGCATGTGCTGCCGATGTTCCGCAGCATGCAAAGCCTGATCGACGGCATCAACCGGGTTCTGCGTGACCAACTTTCCGGTGTCCGAGTGGTCCGGGCCTTCGCGCGCGAAGGCGTTGAGCGCGACAGGTTCGCCCGGGCCAACCTCGCGCTGTCGAACACCTCGCTGAGCGCGGGCAACTGGCAGGCGTTGACAGTGCCGGTCACCACGCTGACCATCAACGTCTCCAGCGTCGCGCTGATCTGGTTCGGCGGGTTACGCATCAACAGCGGACAGATGCAGGTCGGTTCACTGATCGCGTTCCTCGCCTATTTCACCCAGATCTTGATGGCGGTCATGATGGCGACGATGACGCTGGCGGTGCTGCCGCGAGCGGCGGTGTGCGCCCAACGGATCACCGAGGTGCTGTCCACACGCACCGCCGTCGTAAGCCCGGAGAATCCCAAGTTCCCCCGCAACGGGATCACGGGCGCGGTGCGGTTCGACGGCGCGACATTCTCCTACCCGGGCGCCGACCGGCCCGTGCTGCAGAGTGTCTCGCTGACGGCGCTGCCCGGTACCACCACCGCAATCGTGGGCAGCACCGGTTCGGGCAAGTCGACGCTGGTATCGCTGATCTGCCGGTTCTACGACGTGACCGACGGCGCCGTCCTGGTCGACGGTGTCGACGTGCGTGACTACGACACCAAGCGGCTGTGGTCGGGCATCGGGTTGGTGCCCCAGCGCGGCTACCTGTTTTCCGGCACCGTCGCCGACAATCTGCGGTACGGCGCAGCCCCAGAACAAGAAGTGACCGACGCCGAGATGTGGGAAGCATTGCGGGTGGCCGGGGCCGACGGCTTTGTCCGGGCACATGATGACGGGCTGCAGATGCGCGTCGCGCAGGGCGGTATCAACTTCTCCGGCGGGCAGCGCCAACGCCTGGCGATCGCCCGCGCCGTCATCCGCCGTCCTGCCATCTACCTGTTCGACGACGCCTTCTCCGCGCTTGATGTGCACACCGAGGCGCGGGTGCGCGCGTCGCTTCGGGAAATGTCCAGCGATTCCACGACTATCGTTGTTACGCAGCGGGTTTCGACGGCGGCCGCGGCCGACCAAGTGATCGTGATCGATGCCGGGAAACTGGTCGGCGCGGGCACTCATGAATCGCTGCTGGCCGACTGTCCCACCTATGCCGAATTCGCGGACTCGCAATCATTAAGCGCCGGAGTGCCAGGACAATGACCACTGCGACCACTGCGACCACTGCGACCACTGCAACCACTGCAACCGGGGCGCGCTCGCGCGACTTCACCCGATCGGCGACTCGCCTGATCAAGCGGCTGAGACCGCAGCGCCAACTGGTCGCGTTGGTGATGGCGCTGGGAATCACCGGAACCGCAGTCGGAGTCGTCGTTCCGCGGATTTTGGGCCACGCGACCGATCTGCTGTTCAACGGCGTGATCGGGCGGGGGCTGCCCGCAGGAATCACCAAGCAGCAGGCCGTCGCCGCGGCCCGCCGCCACGGTGACAACGCGTTCGCCGACCTGCTGTCGGGGATGAATGTGGTGCCGGGCCGAGGTGTCGACTTCGCCGCGGTGGGCAGGACGCTGTGCCTCGCGTTGGCGCTGTATCTGGTTGCCGCGCTGCTGCTTTGGGTGCAGGCCCGACTCCTCAACGTCACGGTGCAGCGGACGATGGTCGCGCTGCGTGCCGAGGTCGAGGACAAGGTGCACCGGCTGCCGCTGGCCTACTTCGATTCGCGGCAGCGCGGAGAGCTGCTCAGCCGGGTCACCAACGACGTCGACAACCTGCAGTCGTCGCTGACGATGACGATCAGCCAGGTGCTGACGTTGCTGCTGACGGTGGTGGCGGTGCTGGCGATGATGGTGTCGATCTCGCCGCTGCTGGCGTTGATCACGCTGCTGACGGTGCCGGTGTCGCTGCTGGCGACGCGGGCGATCGCGCGGCGTTCGCAGCGGCTGTTCGCGGCCCAGTGGACCAGCACCGGACGCCTCAACTCCCACATCGAAGAGACGTACAGCGGGTTCACCGTGGTCAAGACGTTCGGCCACCAGGAGGCGGCGCAAGAACAGTTCCGCCAGCTCAACGACGACCTCTACCAGGCCAGCTTCGGTGCCCAGCTCGTCTCCGGTCTGGTGTCGCCGGCGACCACGTTCATCGGCAACCTCGGCTACGTGGTGGTGGCCGTCGTGGGTGGGGTGCAGATCGCCACTGGGCACATCACGCTCGGCAACATCCAGGCGTTCGTTCAGTACGTCCGGCAGTTCAACACCCCGGTGAACCAGGTGGCCGGCATGTACAACGCCCTGCAATCCGGGATGGCCAGCGCCGAGCGGGTGTTCGACCTGCTCGACGAACCCGAAGAAACACCGGACCCCGAACCGCTGTTACCCAATGGCCAGAGCCCGCGCCTGCGCGGACGCGTCGAGTTTGAGCACGTGAGCTTCGCCTACCGGCCGGGCACCCCGGTGATCGAAGACCTGTCGCTGGTCGCCGAACCCGGCAGCACGGTGGCGATCGTCGGGCCGACGGGAGCGGGCAAGACCACCCTGGTGAACCTGCTGATGCGGTTCTACGAGATCAATTCGGGCCGAATCCTCATCGACGGGGTCGACATCACCTCGCTCAGCAGACACGCGCTTCGATCACGAATCGGCATGGTGCTGCAGGACACCTGGCTTTTCGACGGCACGATCGCGGAGAACATCGCCTACGGACGCCCGGATGCCACCGAAGACGAGGTGATGGCGGCCGCCGACGCCGCCTATGTCGACCGGTTTGTGCGGACGCTGCCGGCCGGATACCAGACCCGCGTCAGCGGCGACGGCGCCAACCTCAGCGCCGGCGAAAAGCAGCTCATCACCATCGCGCGCGCATTTCTGTCGAAGCCGCAGCTGTTGATCCTGGACGAGGCGACCAGTTCCGTCGACACCCGCACTGAGGCCCTCATCGCGCATGCCACCCACGAGCTGCGTCGGGATCGAACGAGTTTTATTATCGCGCACCGTCTTTCGACGATCCGGGACGCCGACCGCATTCTCGTCGTGGAGGCCGGCAAGATCGTCGAGCAAGGCAACCACGCCGAACTGCTCTCCCGTCGGGGTGCCTACTACGCGATGACCCAGGCCTGAGGCCCTCGGGCGCCGCCGAGACTGCGGTCACGGCGCGCGCAGTCCGCAGACGGCGCCCTGACCGCAGGATGGGCGCCACCAGTGCAGTCTCGGGTGCAGGGCCCGGCGCCAGATCACTCCAAGGATTCGTTGAGATAACGAAAAGGACAAGGTCCGAACCTTTTCTCAAACACAAGGAACGAGAAAAGGACAGATCATGGAGTTCAACAAGGTTGCCGCCATCGCGAAAGCGGCTACGTTCGCCGCGGTTGTCGGCGCACTGGCAGTGGGCTTGGCCGGCGAGGCCGACGCGGCTTCGGGCACCATGTTCGGTGACCCCACCGCCGCCGCCAAGTGGTGGCGCCACCAGCAATACGATGACTGCGTCCTGATGTCGACCGCCGAAGTGGTCGGTCAGATGACCGGCAAGGAGCCGTCGGAGCGTGCCGTCATCGCGGTGGCGCAGTCGACCCCGAGCGCCACGCACCCCGGCTCGATTTACGTCAAGCCGGCTGACAAGAAGAACCCGAATTCGGGCATGGGCACCAGCATGTTGGACATCCCGACGCTGCTGGCGTACTACGGCGTCGACGCCAAGGCAACCGAAGCGGACAGGGCCGCACGCACCGGCATCCCGACGGGCATGGGGGCACTCGAGCAGTTCCTCGGCGGTGGCCACAAGGTGATCGTGAGCGTCAACGCCGAAATGATTTGGCACAAGCCCGTCGAGGAAAAGGACAGCGACGGCAAGCCGCGGTCCGACCACGCGGTGGTCGTGACCGGTGTCGATACTGTCAACGGCGTCGTGCACCTCAACGACAGCGGCACCGCGAAGGGCCGCGACGAGCAGATCCCCATGCAGCTCTTCACCAAGGCGTGGGCCACCGGCCACAACTTCATGGTGGTCACCACCGACGCCGTCCGGTGATGTCGCGTGTTTGTCTGAACGCCAAGTTGATTCGCAACGGGTGAGCCACAATAGGAGCCATGGTGGACAGACGTCTCGAATTCGGTCTACTCGGACCGTTGGAGATGACACATCGATAAGGATCAAGCCGGCCAGATCGTCGACAAGATCGTGGAGCGGATCAACAGCGACTAGCCGGGTTAGGTCTGCAGATCCGGGCCCTGTGCGCGCAGATCGTCGACCGCCGACATGGCGGTACGCAGCTTGGCCAGCCATTCCTCGGTGTGCTCGCCGACCAGCTTCACCGACCAGGCGAGCGCGTCGGCGCGCGACCGGGCGACGCCCGCGTCGACCAGCGTGTCCAGCACCTGGCGTTCCGGTTGCTTCAGCCGGGTCATCACGGGCACCGCGATGTGAGTGAACAGGATGCGCTCGGTGCCGGATTGGGAGCTGACTTCGACGCCCCAGGAAACCTTGCGCCCGTAGCGGTCCTGCGCTTCGTCAGCGATGCGCATCCGCTCCGACCGGGTTTCTTCGCGGAATCGCGAGACGCGGCCCTCGGTGCGGGCTTGGCTTTCTTCGTAGCCGGCTTCCTTTCCGGCACTTTCAGAGTCGGCCAGCTTGCCGACGACGGTGATCTCCTCGCGGTCGACGATGACCGTGGGCTCGCCGTCGAACCAGCCCTCGGGGAGGCGCCCGGCAAACCATTCCGCCGCGCCGGTGGCATCGGGCTGGTGCGCTTGCTGCCAGCCGCCGGGGCGCCCGTAGCGGTGCCCGTGTGTGTGATGTTTCATGATTACATAATTACATCATTACAGCTGTAAAGGAATCAGGTTTCGCCCGGGGCGAACGAACCGTTGATCACAGGGCGTTCGGAGGCGTATTTTTGAGAGCGAAGCAGGCCCGGAAGCGATCATTCTCCAAGCGCCGGAAGGTGGGGTAGACCCGGCCGCGTGCGACTTGCGCAGGACGCAGTCGACGCCCCCAGAAATCGCTCCGGGCCTGCGCATGCGCTCCGACGAGCCGGGTGAGTCAGGCGACTCCGGCGTCTCCGGAGAAGCCACCCCCGCGTCGGACCCGATACAGCTTGACAATGCCCTTGATGCCCTTGAGGCGACGCGGGCCGGCGAACGCCCACTGATAGCCGGCGTCGTCGGCGGCGTCGCCAAGGGCATCGCGCACCGAATCCGCAACCAGCACGGCGCCGGGCCGGGCCACCCCGGTGACCCGGCTCGCCACGTTCACCGGGCTGCCGAACCAGTCACCGGCCCGGCTGACCGCCATGCCGCTGGCGACTCCGCCCCGCAGCCGGGGAAAGTCGTTGTCGGTGTCGACGACCTCGACCAGCTTCAGGACGGTGTCCAACAACGGGGCCGGCTCGGGGCAGACGAACATCACCGCGTCGCCGATCGTCTTGATAAACCGCACCGGCGGCGCGGTCAGTTCACGCGCCAGGCCGCCCAACTGGCCGGCCAGGTGGCCCAGCTCCTCGGCCGACACCACCTCGCCGAGCCGGGTGAAGCCGACCAGGTCGGCGAAGGCAACCGTGACAAGGCGCGCCCCCGGCAGCGGCTTGCCGGCGGCCAGCTCGGCGGCGTTGACCGCTTCGGTCTCCATCATGTGCCGCAACTGCATGAACAGCATGTCCTGAATCATCGGGCCCAGCATCGGCGCGATCTGGCCGACCAGGGCCTTGGACGCCTTTGCGATCTCCAGCTCGGTGGATCCCGGGCGCATGATCGTCGACAGCGCGGTGTAGCGCATGACTTCGGCCGCGCGTGACAGGCCCTCGGCGAGCACCCGCACCACCAGCACCATTTGATCGGGATCCAACCCCAGCTCGATGAAGCGTTGTACCTGCGCGGCGGCTTCGCCGTCGGCGCGCATGTGCACGACCGCGTCGGGATCGTCTACCCCTACCAGACCGATGGCGCGCTGCACGCGCTGCAGCAACTCCACGTCGATTCCGTACCGCTCGCTCATCTCGCGCGTCGAAACGTAGGTGCCGTCGTCGCCGACGAGGTGTCGGGTGGCCAGCAGCAGCGGCGGGTTGGTCGCCCGAATCTCGTCGGCGCTGATGCCCTGCTCGAGCAGCCACTCGACGAGCTCGGCGCGCTGGGCACGGGCGTCGCCCTCGAGTCCCTCGAGCAGATCGTCCACCTGGCCAACGTATAACGATCGCAGGCCATTATGTAGGGCATTATGTGCGGCCACACCACACCGCTGCTCCGGGGCTTCCCGCCGGTCGACAAACTTCCTGGCGGAACTTGCCGAGGTGCTGATCTTGGGTTCGTTTCCGAGCGCGCAATCATTGACCGCGCATCAGTATTATGCCAATCCGCGAAATGCGTTCTGGCCAATCACCGGTGAGCTTTTCGGCTTCGATCCGAACGCGCCATACGAGGCACGGCTGGCGGCACTACTCGCCCACCGGGTCGCGCTCTGGGATGTGCTGCGCCTGCCGCCGAATCGGCAGTGCGGACTCGGCGATCGATCGAAAGAGCTTGGTGGTCAATGACTTTGCCGATCTGTTCGCCCACTATCCGACGATTACGCGCGTGTACTTCAACGGGGCCAAGGCGGCTGAGCTGTATCGCAGGCTGGCGGCACAGTCGGACGCGGTGCACTACCGGCGGCTACCGTCAACCAGCCCGGCGCATGTCATGCGACCCGGCGCCAAACTGGCTGCCTGGCGGTCCATTTCGAACTCATGACACTGGGGGTCGTTGGTGCGCCCACGGTCGTGCGGCCTCGATCTGTGCGGACAGCGAAAACAGCGTCGCTTCGTCGAACGGCCGGCCGACGAGCTGCACGGAGATCGGCAGCCCGTCGCCGTCGAAGCCCCACGGCACCACCGCGGCGGGCTGGCCGGTCACGTTCCAGACCGGGAAATACGGAACCCGCTGTCCCACCAGCAGCAGCGTGGATACCACGCCCCGGTGCTGGTAGGCGCCGATGCGCGACGGGCCGTTGGCGGCGCCCGGTGTGACGACGACGTCGACGTCGTCGAAGATCGACTGAATCCTGTTGCTCACCCGCGCCTCGGCGGCGCGCACGGCTTCCATCCTTCGATCGGAGAAGAACGATCCCATGCGGGCCATGGTGCGGGTGCGTCTTTCCAGGCGTTCGGGGTGGGCCTGCGCGTCGGCCTCGTCGCTGGTGCCGCGCAGATAGCGGGGTAAAAAGTTCGCGTAGATCGAGACCAGCGGATACGCGGGGTCGCGCACGACGACGTCGTGGCCCAGCTCACGAAGCAGCGCGCCCGCCGCGTCGACGGCCGCCAGCTCTTCCCTGCCAACCCGCACCAGCGGCGTCGGGACCTTGGTGCTCAAGGCAATTCGCAGCGTGCCGGGGTCGCGGGTCGCGGCCGCCACAAACTCGCCTTCGGGACCGGACACCGTATTCGTCGCATCGAGGAACAACGCCGCGTCCAGCACCGACCGCGCTATCGGACCGTTGACGCTGAGTCCGTACCACGCGTCGTCGTGCGGCTCGAGCGAGACCCGATCGCGTTGGGGTTTCAGGCCGAACAGGCCGCACCAGCTCGACGGGATGCGGATCGAGCCGCCGCCGTCGGATCCCAGGGCCAACGAAGCCAGCCCGGCGGCCACCGCGGCGGCACTGCCGCCGCTGCTGCCACCCGGAGTGCGTTTGGGGTTCCACGGGTTTCGGGTGGCCCCGAACGTCAGAGATTCGGTGAAGGGAAAGATCATCAGCTCGGGCACCGCGGTTTTGCCGATGATGACCGCGCCAGCGGCACGCAGCCGGCGCACCACCACCGCGTCGGCGGTCACCGCGGGCCGATGGCCCGCGCTGCCGCATGCCGTCACCTCGCCCGCGACGTCGACATCGTCTTTGATCGCGATCGGCACGCCCAGCAGCGGCAGCCGCTCACCGGCGTCGAGGCGATCCTGCGCCGCATAGGCCTCGTCGCGCGCTTTGTCGGTCAGTACCACGCGGTAGCTGCGCAACTGGCTGTCCAGGCGCGCGATGCGTTCCAGATAGATCTCGAGCAGCCCCGGCGCGCTGACTTCACCGTCGGCCAGCATCCGGGCTTGCGCGGCCGCGCCGGCGAAGGCGAGATCATCAGCGTCCATCGCCGAAGCGTATCGCCGCGAATGAAACCCACCTCGTACCCCAGTACCCCAGTACCGTTTGTGACATGTCTTGCGTGTTCTGTGCGATCGTCGCCGGCGAAGGGCCGGCTATCCGGATCTACGAAGACGAGGACTACCTGGCGATCCTCGACATCCGCCCGTTCACCCGCGGCCACAGCCTGGTGATCCCCAAACGACACACCGTAGATCTGATGGACACCCCGCCGGAGACGCTGGCCGAGATGATCACTATCGGTCAGCGGATCGCGCGGGCGGCCCGGACCACGGAATTGGCCGACGCGACCAACATCGGCATCAACGACGGCCGCGCCGCTTTCCAGACGGTCTACCACATTCACCTGCACGTGCTGCCGCGCCGCAACGGCGACAAACTGTCGGTCGCCAAGGGGCTGGTGCTGCGCCGCGACCCCGACCGGGAAGCCACCGGCCGGATCCTGCGCGAGGCGCTGGCACGCATCGACGCTGGGAGCTGAGCAAACTTTCAAAGCACCAGGTAGCAGTTTATTCTGCTCTAGCGCGGTGACGCTGTTTACTGGTTCACCCGCAGGGCAGGTCTGGAGCGGCTATGAAACGGGGGACCGGCAATCCGTGGCGGCGCCTCGGCCTGTCCGCACGCGTCGGCTGGCTCGTGGTGGCCGTATACGGGGTCGCGGCGGTGCTGGTCACAGCGTCGTCGGTGTGGGGGCGCCAGGGCGGCAACGCGGCGCTGCGGGCCGACCAACTCGTCGTGGTGGCGTGTGTCGTGTTCGCGGCGGCATGTGCCGGTAGGGCGGCTCGCTTCGCGGTCGGACGCTGCAGATACGGATGGCTGGCGCAGCTGGCGGCCCTGGTGGGCTGGGCGGTCGGTGAGTTCATCTGGGCGGTCTATGACGTGCGCTCGGAACTCGATCACGCCGTCCATCCGTCGGCAGCCGATGCCGTGCTGTTGTTGTATCCGATCGGTGCCTTGGCGTCCTTGGCACTGTTATCCAAGCTGTCGCGACACAGCCCCCGGGGGAAACTGGTGCTCGACGGCGTCATCGTGTGGACCTCGCTGTTCGTGGTCTCGTGGGTATTCGTCCTCGGTAAACAGCTTCACGACGACAGCGGCCTGCGGCCCTCGACGCTGACGCACGTTTTCGCCGATGTCATCCTCATCACGACGGCCATCGTGATCTTGTCGCGGGCCCGTGCCGAAGACCCGCCGAGCCGGAGCCTGCTGGCCGGTGGAACCACGGTTATCTGTGTCGCCGACGTCGTGCAGCTGTTCTTGACCGCCGGTACCGGCAGTTTTCACACCGGTGGTCTTGTCGACCTGGCCCGGGTGATCGGACTGGGAATGGTGGCGCTGGCTGGCCTGAGCAGCGTTAACGAGCCTTTCACCGCGGCCGAGTGGATGGAGATCACGTCCCGGGCCCGACTGTGGCTGCCGTATCTGCCGCTGTTACTGGCCGCCGGGGTGGGTTTGGGCCACCTGGTGGGCCAGATGAGGCACGGACCGCTGCTGGTCGCGCTGGGAATTCTGGTGGGCGCGGTGCTCGTCCGACAGCTCGTTGTGCTCGTGGAAAACCAGCGCTTGTTGTCCGAGGTGGCGCAGGAAGCTTTTCGTGACAGCCTGACCGGTCTGGCCAATCGGGCTCACTTCCTGCAGCGGTTCGACCAGGCCGTGGCGCGCCGCAATGGCGACGCGCAACCGATCGCGGTGTTGTGCCTCGACCTGGACAACTTCAAGTCGGTCAACGACGCCCTGGGCCATCCGGCCGGCGACGAGCTGCTCATCCGGGTGGCCGGGCGGCTCAGTGCAGCCCTTGGGGACAAGGGCACCGTCGCACGGCTGGGTGGCGACGAATTCGCGATGCTGATCGAGGGTTGCGTCGAAGAATCACAAGTGACAGCCCGGCGAGTCCTCGATTCGTTCGGCGCAGCCATCGTGATCGACGGCGTTCCGATCACGGTGCGCCCGAGCATCGGGTTCACCGTGGCCCCCGCGGCGTCCAGTTGGACCGTCGACCAGCTGCTGCGGCACGCCGACCTGGCGATGTACGCCGCCAAACGGGAAGGCGGCCAATGCATCCGCAGCTTCATTCCCGATATGCCGTTCCCGTATACCCTTCCGCCGTTCAGTGATTCGACAGCGGCGGCCGTTAACTCCCTTAACTCAAAGCCCACCAGCGCTTCTGGTGAGGCGACGCCGGCGCCCATTTCTGACCTCACGGCGGCGACGCGTGACAGATCGAACGATGCGCACGCGATTCACTGGCCCCCGTTGGCAATCCGGATTGCCATGGCGGTGTTGGCGCTCGGCGTGATCACCTACACCGCGTTGAGCGTTTTCGACAGAGCTTCCACTCACAGCGGGTCTTTCGGCATCGCGTTGTACACGGCGCTGAACGTGTTGGCTGCGGGGCTGATCGCCGTTCGTGCTTACCGGGTGGCGGCCGAGCGTTTGGTGTGGGCGCTGATCGCCGCCGGCATGGCGTGTTCGGCGTTGGGCGACGTCATCTACGCCCTGTGGGTGCCGGACGGCCAGTCGCCGTCGGTGGCCGATCCGGCCTACCTGGCGTACTACCCGCTGGTCTATGCCGGGCTGCTGCTGCTCCTGCGGGGACGCCTGAAGCGGGCGTCGATTCCGATTCAGCTCGATTCCGTGGTCTGCGCGCTGACCATGGCCGCGGTGGCCGCGGCACTGACGGCGGGCCCCATCCACGCGGCGGCCATGCGCGCACCGGAAACCGTGCTGGTGGGCCTGATCTATCCGTGGGGCGATCTGATCCTGCTGGCGCTGGCGGCCGGCATGCTGCCAATCCGCGGTTGGCGCAACGAATTTCGTTGGATCCTTCTGCTTGCCGGATTTGTTCTGTTCGCCCTCGCGGACACGGCCTATCTGTTCGAGACCTCCGCCGACTCCTACCGGGTAGGGACCTCGCTCGACGCCTGCTGGCCCGCGTCGTCTTTGCTGCTGGCGATGGCCAGCTGGACGCCGTCGTCGTCGGAGATCCCTGCCCCCAAGCGCGGACTCGCCCCCTACGTCACGTCCGTGGCGTGCACCGTCGTGGCGCTGACCGTCACCATCGTGGGTCACGATTCGCGACTCGCGTCGACCCTCGCCGCGTTGAGCCTGGTCGCGATAGCCGCGCGATTCTCTGTCACCTTCCGCGACGTCAGCTTGTCGGCCGAGAACTACAAGCAGGCCATGACCGACGAGTTGACCGCGCTGCCCAATCGGCGCTCATTGGCCACGGCTCTGACCGCCGCGTCGGGGGCGTCCGCGGCGCCCGCCCCGGCGCTGGCGGGGCCCTCGCTGGTGACCAGGGGGCCACCCCGTCGGGCGTTGCTGTTGCTGGATCTCTACGAGTTCCAAGAGATCAACGAATCGGTCGGTCGGCACTTCGGCGATGAACTGTTGCGCCACATCGCCAATCGGCTGTCGAGCAGCCTGGGTGATGAGGATCTGCTTGCGCGCGTCGGGGATGATCTTTTCGCGATCCTGATGGCCGAGGGGACCGATCTGATCGCCGCACGCGCGCAGGCGGGCCGTGTGCTCGAGGCACTGAGCGAACCGTTCGCGCTGGACCCGATCACCGTTCAGGTCGATGCCCGCATCGCCATCGCGCTGTGTCCCGATCACTGCGAGCATCCGCATGAGCTGCTCAATCGCGCCGAGACGGCGCTGCCGCACGCCAAATCGGCCGCAAGCAAGATCGCGGTCTACGACCCCGCGTTCGAGCTGTACCGCGAAGACGACCCCACGCTCGTCGAGGAACTGCGCGCCGCGCTGTTCGACGGTGACCAGCTGACGGTGCATTACCAGCCCAAGATCAACGCGAGCGACGAAAGCGTGCACAGCGTCGAGGCGCTGCTGCGCTGGCGTCATCCCAGCCGTGGGTTGCTGCTACCGGAGGAATTCCTGCCCGCCGCCGAACGCGCCGGGTTGATGCGCAAGGTAACCAACCACACGCTCGGCGTCGCGCTCGAACAGATCCGGTCCTGGCGTGAGCAAGGCATCGCCGCGGCCGTGGCGGTGAACCTCTCGACGACGAACCTGCTCGACCTCGACCTGGTGGGCACGGTCGAGCGGCTGCTGCGAACCCACGATCTGCCCGGCGACGCGCTCATCGCCGAGATCACCGAGAGCGCCCTGGTCGACTCGGTGCGCTCGCGTAACACCGTCGCCGCGCTGCAGCGCCTCGGCGTCCGCATCTCCCTTGACGACTACGGCACCGGATGGTCGTCGCTGGCACGCCTGCAGGACGTCTCGGTCGACGAGCTCAAACTCGACAAGATATTCGTGGCACGACTGGCCCAAGACCCGCGGTCGGTCGCCATCGTGCGCTCCACGGTGGCGTTGGCGCAAAGCCTGGGGGCCGAGCTGGTCGCCGAGGGAGTCGAAGACGAGGTCACGTTGAGCGCACTGCGGCGGTACGGCTGCGCCATCACACAAGGCTTCGTGCACACCCCGCCGCTGCCGGCGAACGATTTGCAGGATTGGATCACCAGCCGGAGTGAGCTTCAGGTCACCGACGGCTAGCTTACTGACGACGTCCAGTCTGCGGTGAGGGCGCGGTTTCGGCCAGGATCGCGCCCTACGCGCAGACTCGATGGCCAGGCGGCGCGGTCGCTCGGCTAAAACAGTTCCTTGGCCAGCAGCTCCAGCGTCGCCACCCGCGCGGGCGCGGTGGTGGGATCGGCGCCCCGGTAGGCCGACGCGACCGGGTGCACCATCACCTCGTCCACGTCGAAACGCTGGGCAAGTGTGCGCAACTGGTCGGCGGCCTCAGCGGGTGAGCCGACGACCGCGCGCTGCAGCCCGCTGTCCACGATGTATTGCTGCTGTGGCGTCAGCTCGGCGACCTGGGCATCCTCGACGAGCGGCACCGGCCCGAGCGGCTGCCCGGTGCGTAGCCGCGCCATCATCTGCAGGTTGGGCAGCATCAATGCCGTTGCCTCGTCCCGTGTTTCGGCCACCGCGGCGTTGACCGTCAAGAACGTAAGCGGCTCGGCGGTCAGGGAGCTCGGCACGAACCGGGAGCGGTACAACTCGAGTGCCTCTTCGGTGCCCTTGCCGGAGAAGTGGTGGGCGAACACGTACGGCAGCCCCTTGGCGGCGGCTAGATGCGCCGAGTACATCGACGAGCCGAGCAGCCACAGCCGCGGTTCGCTCGCCGCGGCGGGGGTGGCCTTGAGCCGGTAGTCCCCGGAGCGCAACGGAACCACGACGCCGCGGGCGCTCATCAGCGCGGCCACGTCGTCGAGGTAGTCGGGGAAGTTCTCGATGTCGCGTTCTTGCTGACCAGAGGGGTTGGTGCCGCGCAGCGCGTACGACGTAACCGGGTCGGAGCCGGGCGCCCGGCCGATGCCGAGGTCGATGCGGCCCGGGGCGGCCGCTTCCAGCAGCGCGAACTGCTCGGCCACCGCCAGCGGCGCGTGGTTGGGCAGCATCACGCCGCCCGACCCGAGTCGCAGCTGCGAGGTCTGCGCGGCCAGGTAGGCGATCAACACCGGCGGGCTGGTGGCGCCCACGGACGGCATGTTGTGGTGTTCGGCGAGCCAGTAGCGAGTGAAACCCAACCGGTCGGCGGTCTGCGCGAGCGCCACGGTGGCCGCCAGCGCATCCGCGGTCGACTGGTCGGTGCGCACCGGGACGAGATCGAGGACGGAAAGACGCACGATGGCGTCAACGCCGTGGGCGGCGCGAACGTTCCCGGGCTAGTAGGGCGAGCAGTTCCCCCGCAAGCGGGAGGTACCCCCAGCAAATGCCCCCGACTACGCCGAGCGCGCGGGGATTTTTGCGACTGCTCGGCCGTTAGTACTGCCGGAGAGTGATCGAGTTGACGATGGCCTCGAACTGCTCCTGCGAGATGGGCGCTCCGCCCGGAATGTTGTCGCTGGCCAGGAATTGGGTGCGCACGGTGTAGCCGTGAAATGTCCGGAAGTAGTTGATGAAGGCGACACCGTGGTCGACCCAGCCTTCCTGGCAGTCACCGTGGCTGGCGGATTTGAGCTCGCCGGCCAGGATGTAGGCGCCCAGCAGGGCGACGCTGGTCCCCTGGCCCGACAGCGGCGAGCAGCAGTACGCGGCGTCGCCCACCAGCGCCACCCGGCCGATGGACCAGTGGTCCATCACGATCTGCGACATTTCGTCGAAGTAGAAGTCCGGTGCGTTGCGCATGAACTTCAGCAGTTGCGGACGCACCCAGCCGTCGTCGGCCATCCGCTGTTCCAGCTCGGCGAACTGAGCCTCGGTGTCGCGGTAGTCGATGCGCAGGTCGGGGTCCATGAAGCCCAACATGGCCCGGGCCTCGGTGTTGTTGCGCGCGCTGTACACCCCGGCCATGCTGGTCTCGCCGTAGTGCCACATCTGCCAGTGGTCGAGGTCTAAGAAGTTGGGCACGGTGAAAATCGCGGCGAACGTCCCGAGCCTCTTGATGAATCGCTCCTCGGGGCCGAAGATCAGCCCCCGCACGTTGGAGTGCAGGCCGTCGGCGCCGATGACCAGGTCGAAGCTGCGGGCGGGCGCGTTCTCGAACGTCACGTCGACGCAGGGGCCGCGGTTGTCCATCGCGACGATGCTTTCGTCAAACAGGTATTCGGTGCTGTTTTGGGTTGCCTCGTAAAGCAATTCGACCAAGTCGTCGCGCAACAACTCGATGTCGGGGTTATCGATGGGACCGCCCGTGGGTGTCGATTCGGTGTCGCGGGACAGCTCGTTGCCGTCGCCATCGACCATGGAGGAGCCGCGCATGTTCGTCTTGCGGTCCGCGGCGGCGGCCAACAGCCCCATGCGGTCCAGCACCTGTAGCGCGGGACCGCGCACGTCGACGGCCTGACCACCCGGCCGCAGGCCGGGTTGGCGCTCCACCACGGTGACCGAAAAGCCGTGCTGCCCAAGCCAATATGCCAACGTTGTCCCGGCCACGCTAGCGCCGGAAACCAAAACTTCCGTCACCGAATCCCCGCCTGCTTCCTCGCGTCTGTGAAAATGTCGTCGAGCATCGTCGGAGTCAACCTACCGGTGACCATATTCTGCTGGCTCGGGTGGTAGCAGCCGAGCAAACGCACGCCGGACGGCAGCTCGGCCACGACACCGTGGCCGAACCGCGGCTTGCGGATGCCGGCTAAGCCCGGCAGCCGCAGCGCGACCTGCCAGGCGAACCCGCCCAGGGCGACGATGACACGGACATGATCGCTCACCAACCGCCATTCGGCATCCAGCCACGGCGAGCACGTCACCCGCTCCGCGGGCGTCGGGGCGTTGCCCGGCGGCGCGCACCGCACCGGCGCGACGATGCGAATCTGGTTGGCCCGCAAGCCGTCTGCGGCATCGACGCTGGTCGGCTGGTTCACCAGCCCGGCCCGGTGCAGTGCGGCGTACAACTGGTCTCCCGACCGGTCTCCGGTGAACATCCGTCCGGTCCGGTTGGCGCCGTGCGCGGCGGGCGCCAACCCGATGATCAACAGCCGCGGCCGCTCCGAGCCCCAGCCCGGCACCGGCCGTCCCCAGTACGGCTGGTCGGCGAAAGCGCGGCGTTTGACCGTCGCCACCTCCTCGCGCCAGCTGACCAGCCGCGGGCAGGCGCGGCACACGGTGCTCCGCGCGTCGAGTTCGGCAAGCGAGGTGGCTTGGGCCGCCAGCGCCGCGACTCGGGCGGCGTCGGCGGCCACCGGGGTCTGCGGGGTGGCCGGATCGCCCGGCCATCCGGTACCGGGTTTGACGGGAGAATCGAACGCCTGGCCGGTATTCGGATGGACGAGCACATGAACATCCTGCATTCGCGCGGTGTCGGTGACGAAATCGGTGGTTGCGATGGGCGCTTTGACGTTAAATTCAGCCCCGATATCCATGACCAGCAATAGCCGCGGCCCAGCGTTTTTGATCCTCTTCGCCACGCTGATGGCGACGGCGGGTACCGGCATCTCGATCGTCGCGTTCCCGTGGCTGGCGTTGCAGCACCGTGACAGCGCGAAGGATGCGTCGATCGTGGCCGCGGCCATGACGCTGCCGCTGGTCTTCTCCACGCTGGTCGCCGGTACCGCGGTCGACTTCTTCGGGCGCCGCCGGATTTCGCTGGTCTCCGATTCGCTGTCCGGCATGGCGGTGGCCGTCGTCCCGCTGACCGCCTTGTTGTTCGGTCGCGATGCGATCAATCTGGCGGAGCTGGCCGTCCTGGCCTTCCTCTCCGCCGGTTTCGATCCGGCGGGAACAACGGCACGCCAGTCAATGCTGCCCGAGGCCGCCGCGCGCGCGGGTTGGTCGCTGGACCGCACCAACAGCACCTACGAGGCGATCCTCAACCTCGCGTACATCTTGGGCCCGGGCGTCGGCGGATTGATGATCGCCACGGTGGGCGGCATCAACACGATGTGGATCACGGCGGGGTTCTTCGGGCTGTCCTTCCTCGCGGTTGCGGTGGTGCGCCTGGAGGGCACCGGCAAACCACACCACGCGACCCGACCCGAGGGGTTGGCGTCCGGCATCGCCGAAGGCCTCCGATTTGTCTGGAACCTGCGGGTGCTACGGACGCTCGGGCTGATCGACCTGGTCGTGACCGCGTTGTATCTGCCGATGGAAAGCGTGCTGTTTCCGAAATACTTCGCCGACCGACACCAACCCGCCCAGTTGGGTTGGGCGTTGATGGCGCTCGGGGTCGGCGGCGTCGCGGGCGCGCTCGGCTATGCCGTGCTGTCGAAACACACGCGGCGGCGCACCGCCGTGCTGACCGCGACCATCACCTTCGGCGCGGCGACGGCCGGCATCGCGTTCCTGCCGCCGCTGCCCGTGATCCTGGTGCTGTGTGCGGTCACCGGCTTGGTCTACGGGCCGATCCAGCCGATCTACAACTACGTGATGCAGACCCGGGCGCCGCATCGGCTGCGCGGCCGGGTGGTCGGGGTGATGACGGGGCTGACCTACGCCGCGGGCCCGCTGGGCTTGCTGGTGGCCGGTCCCCTGGCCGACGCCGCGGGGCTGAAGGTCACCTTCCTGGCGTTGGCGGTGCCGATCCTGGTGGTCGGGCTGATCGCGTGCGGGCTGCCGTCGCTGCGCGAGCTGGACCGCGCGCCGGAGTTTGCTGAGGATCCCGGGGCCTAAGCTCTGAGCGTGGACGTGTTGGCCGCGCTGATCGCCGAGCTGCCCGACGGGATGGTGGTCACCGATCCCGCGGTGACCGAGGGGTATCGGCAAGACCGCGCGTTGGACCCGTCGGCGGGCAAGCCGCTGGCGGTGGTGCGGCCGCGGTGCACCGAAGAGGTGCAGGCCGTGTTGCGCTGGGCTTCTGCAAATCGGGTGCCCGTGGTGACCCGCGGAGCCGGCAGCGGCCTGTCGGGCGGGGCCACCGCGCTGGACAACGGGATCGTGCTGTCCACGGAAAAGATGCGGGACATCACCGTCGACCCCGTCACCCGGGTTGCCGTGTGTCAGCCCGGGCTGTTCAACGCGGAGGTGAAGAAGGCCGCCGCCGAACACGGCCTGTGGTATCCGCCCGATCCGTCCTCGTTCGAGATCTGCAGCATCGGCGGCAACATCGCCACCAACGCCGGCGGGCTGTGCTGCGTGAAGTACGGCGTCACCACCGACTACGTGCTGGGCATGCAGGTGGTACTCGCCGACGGCACCGCGGTGCAGCTGGGTGGTCCGCGTTTGAAGGATGTGGCGGGGCTCTCGCTGACCAAGCTGTTCGTCGGGAGCGAGGGGACGCTGGGCGTCGTCACCGAGGTGACGCTGCGGCTGTTGCCCGCTCAGAACACGTCCAGTGTCGTGGTGGCCAGCTTTGCGTCCGTGGAGGCGGCGGTTGATGCGGTGCTCGGGGTCGCCGCGCGGCTACGCCCCGCGATGCTGGAGTTCATGGACTCGGTGGCCATCAACGCCGTCGAGGACACATTGCGGATGGGCCTGGACCGATCGGCAGCGGCCATGCTGGTGGCAGGCTCCGATGAAAGGGGGCACGCGGCCGCCGAGGACGCGGAACTGATCGCCGCGGTGTTCGCCGAAAACGGTGCGACAGAGGTGTTTTCGACCGACGACCCGGACGAGGGCGAGGCGTTCGTCGCGGCCCGCCGGTTTTGCATTCCGGCGGTCGAAGCCAAGGGATCGCTGCTGCTGGAAGACGTCGGGGTGCCGCTGCCGGCGCTGGGGGCGCTGGTGGGCGGCATCGCGCGGATCGCCGCCGAGCGCGATCTGATGATCTCGGTGATCGCCCACGCCGGCGACGGCAACACGCACCCGCTGATCGTGTACGACCCCGCCGACGCCGACATGGTGGAGCGTGCCCATCTCGCGTTCGGCGAGATCATGGACCTGGCCGTCGGCCTGGGCGGCACGATCACCGGCGAGCACGGCGTCGGCCGGCTCAAGCGGCCCTGGCTGGCCGGCTATCTCGGCCCCGAAGTGATGGAGCTGAACCACCGCATCAAGCAGGCGTTGGACCCGCTGGGCATCCTGAACCCCGGCGCGGCGATCTAGATCCCTTTGCGCGCGGCTGATCCCAGCGCCGAGTGTGAATCTGACGACGCTGGTACGGCGTGTCGCGTCGCCAGGTTCACAGTCGATGGTGCACGCCGACCTCGGTGGCCGCCGGTCGCTGCCGGGCGACTCGCTATGACATTCCGACGGTGCCGGTGGAGCCGTTGGAACCTCCGGGGCTTCCGCCGGTTCCGCCGGCCCCGCCGGTGCCATTGGTCGGCGGCGTAGGTACGAAGGCGTTACCGCCGTCGCCGCCGTTGCCGCCGGGGGTCATTGGGGCCGAGCTGTTGCCGCCGTTGCCGCCATGGCCGCCATGGGCTAATCCGGTTCCGAAGGTGGTCGCGTCACCGCCTCGGCCGCCGCCCGCGCCGGTGCCGCCGCTGCCGGCGTTCCCGGCGTCGCCGCCGGTGGCGTTTCCGTTGCCGTGGGTGACCGCCGCCCCGCCGGACCCGCCGCCCCCGGCGAAGATGTCGGCGCCGCCGCCGTTACCGGCGGCGCCGCCGGTGGCGTTACCAGAGCCGGCGTCGATGGTCGCGTTACCGCCGCTACCGCCGATCCCGCCAATGACAACTTCGTCGTTGAAGCCGAAGCCGCCCGCTCCGCCATTGGCGCCGGTGGCGTTATGCGTATTAGCGGCGTTGTTGATTTCGGCGCCGCCGCCGCCACCACCGTTGCCACCGAGAAGGTTGGCGCCGACGCGGTTACAAGATTTTCGGGGTTTTGTCGATTCTCAAAATGCGTGTCATTTTCCGGCGGGCTGACCTGGGGTGATGCTGCACGTCTCATGCCGTGTCATCTGCAATCTGTCTCAGATACGTGTCATTTTCCGCGCTGGCCACGGGACTCCATCCTGCGAGCGCACGTCGACGCCGTTTTGCACCCGACCTGGTATGCTCTATGACACGAAAGTGGTACTAGGACAGCGGTTTTGAGAACCGACACCGCTTGTAGGTTCTCACCGCGCGTGGCAGATACCGACTCCCCTAACTGCAGGTTTGCAGAATTCTCATCAAAATGGCGGAGCGGTTTTTCTCATCTTCGTTGCGGATCCTAGCTAGAGCCTTACGGTTGTCCGCGATTTCGGAGACGATCGA
>NZ_JBKQQD010000286.1:0-4592 GCF_052144515.1 Mycobacterium sp.
CGCCTGGAACGAGTTCATCCCGTTCCTGGATTACGACGTCGAGATCCGCAGGGTCATCTGCAGCACGAACGCGATCGTTATCTTGAGCTCCCGGATGAGTGTCTTTGATGTCCGACACGAGGCGTCGGGGTCGCTGGTTTTGCTTGCTGGACGTGGTTATCTGCAGCCGTCCAGGAAGCAGAGCTTGCGGAGGAAGAGTGCTTGTTACACGGGTGGTTTCGCCGGTCTCGTCGCGTGAGTCGTGGACCGTTCTCGGCGACGACGATGCGCCGGTCGAGCCGATCGAGCGGTATCTGGCGTACCTGGCCGATATCGAACGATCACCGAACACGGTCAAGGCGTATGCGCACGATCTGAAGGACTGGTTCGTCTTCCTCGCCGATCGTGGCCTGGATTGGCGGCGGGTGCGGCTTGAGGATGTGGGTCAGTTCGTCGCGTGGCTGAGGTTGCCGTTGCCGGCGCGGGATCGACGGGTGTCGGTGCTGCCGTCGGTGGAACATCACTGTGCCGAGTCGACGGTCAACCGCAAGTTGTCGGCGCTGGGCGCGTTCTACACGCATGCCGCCCGCGACGGGGTCGATGTCGGTGAGCTGCTGGTGAGCTGGCAACGGGGCGGTTCGCGCGGTGGGTGGAAGCCGTTTCTGCACCACATCAGCAAGAGCCAACCACGGCCGCGCCGGGCGATCGCGTTGAGGGCGCCGAAGAAGCTGCCCCGCGTGCTGTCTCCCGCCGAGGTGCAGACCATCTTGGACGGGTGCGGCCGGTTGCGGGACCGGCTGTTGTTTGCCCTGTTGTATGACACCGGGATGCGGATCGGTGAGGCACTGGGTTTGCGGCACAACGATATTGCCGCCGCCGAGCAGGAGGTTACGGTGCGGCGGCGGGACAACGACAACGGGGCCCGCGCCAAGTCGGCGACCTCACGGACGATCCCGGTCAGCGCCGCGTTGATCCGGTTGTATGCCGATTATCTGCACGACGAGTACGGCGATCTTGACAGCGATTACGTGTTCGTCAACCTGTGGGGTAGGCCGCGCGGGCATCCGTTGACCTATGCGGGGGTCTACGATCTGGTACGTCGGCTGCGCCGCCGAAGCGGGCTCGACTTCGATCCGCATTGGCTACGGCACACGGCAGCGACCAGGATGCTGCGCAACGGTATCGGGATCGAAGTCGTAGCACAGCTTTTGGGTCACGCGAACGTCACCACCACGGCTGTGATCTACGGACATCTGACCGTGGAGGACGCCCGCCGTGTGATGGAACAGGCAGGCTGGTTCACCGATGGGCAGGTGTCGCTGTGACGGCGCCGGCTCGGGTGCCGGGCAGCGAGGCAACGGGCTTGCTGGGCACCCTGATGGTGACGGTCCGCAACGAATTCCGCAGCGACGTATTGGAATTCGACGCTGAAGACCCGGTGTTCGGTACCGGCCGCTGCCGGGTGGCCGGATGCGAACGGCACTCCCGCGGGCAGGGGCTGTGTCAGGCGCATCGGCTGCGGTGGGTTCACGCAGGCCGCCCGGACCTGGACGTCTTCGCCGCGACCACCGATGCCCGGTGGCATCGGCTGCAGCCCAACCAATGCTGCCGCGTCGATGGCTGCGGCTACGGGGCTGCCCGCCAGGGACTGTGCGCGCTGCACGCCCGGCATTGGATCCGTGCTGGCCGGCCCGAACTTGACAGCTGGCTAGGCAACCCTCCGGTAGTGACGCGGCCCGAACCGGGCCTATCGTGTCGGATCCCGCATTGCGCGTTGTGGCCGCAGGCGACGGGTCCGTTCTGTCTCTCGCATGCCAACACCTGGAAAGTGAACGGGCGAAACGACATCGATGAATTCGCCCGGCGGTTCACCGATATTCCGGCGCCCACCGACGAACTCATCCGGTTCGATCTGCTGGGCTCTCGGCTGAAGCTGGAGATGCAGTACGTACTGCAGCGTCGCCGTGACGAGCGCCGCGGCAAGCTGGCGCCGCATGTCGCGATGCGGGTAGTCCGGTTCCTGGCCCAGGAGTCGGTGATGTCGCTGCTCGACAACGACGCCGACACCTGGCGTGTTCTGGGGCGGGCGGCATTGAACGACTCGCTGTCACGGTCCTTCCTCGGCTACGCCTACCGGCAGGTCTCCGACCTGGCCGAGGCGGGCGGCTGGGAAGCCGAATACCCACGCGATGTCTGGCATATGCGACGCCTCGGGTTCGACGGCGACCGCACTCTGCGGTTCACCGGGATTCCGCAGCCGTGGCTGCGGGAACCGGCCAAACGGTGGGTGCGGTGGCGGCTGTCGACCGGGCTGGGCCTGGAAGCCGGCGGAGGCAGACCGGTCGTTGCGATCACCCGCTTCGCTCGGTTCCTCGCCGAGATCGGGATCGATCAGATCGACCAGGTCGACCGGCCGGTGCTGGAACGCTACCTGGCCGACCTGAGTAACGACTCCGCCGGCGCCCAGCGTCGCGGCACCCACATCGGATTGCTCAGCCACTTCTTTGCCGCGATCCGCCAACACCGTTGGGACACAGCCCTTCCACCCGATGCCATGTTCTTCACCGAGGACTATCCGAAACGCGAGGAACGGTTGCCGCGCGCGTTGGCCGAGCAGGTTATGGCCCAACTCGAGCATCCGGACAACCTCGCCAAGTTCGACGATCCCGCCTACCGGCTGATCACGATCATCCTGATGCGCTGTGGGCTGCGGGTCACCGACGCGCTGCGGCTGCGCGCCGACTGCCTGGTCACCGACGCTGACGGCGCTCCCTACCTGCGCTACGTCAACCACAAGATGAAACGCGACGCACTGGTCCCGATCGACGAGCAACTCCGCGACCTGATCGGCGAACACCGCCAACACACCACCGCACGATGGCCCGCCGGGACACCAGGACTGTTCCCACGCCCGACCAAAAACATCGACGGCACCCACCCGATCGCCAGCCCGACCTACCGGATGGCGCTGTTGCGCTGGCTGGACATCTGCGACATCCGCGACGAACACAACCGGCCCGTGCACCTGACCCCGCACCAGTGGCGCCACACCCTGGGCACTCGCCTGATCAACCGCGACGTCCCCCAAGAGGTCGTGCGCCGCATTCTCGATCATGACTCCCCACAGATGACCGGCCACTACGCGCGACTGCACGACACCACCGTGCGCCGCCACTGGGAAGCCGCCCGCAAGGTCGACATTCACGGTCGCACAGTCACTTTGGACCCGGCCGGTCCGCTCGCCGAAGCCGCCTGGGCCAAACAACGCCTCGGCCGCGCCACCCAGGCCCTACCCAACGGCTACTGCGGCCTGCCCCTCCAGCAGAGCTGCCCGCACGCCAACGCCTGCTTGACCTGCCCAATGTTCCTCACCACCCCCGAATTCCTGCCCCAGCACCGCGAACAGCGCAAGCAGACCCTGCAGCTCGTCACCGCCGCCGAGGCCCGTGGCCAGCAACGACTCGCCGAGATGAACCGGCAGGTGCTCGCCAACCTGGACAGCATCGTCACAGCCCTCGACCCCCACGCAGCCGAACCGAAGGACACCGAACATGCGCGCTGACAACAGCATCCACCTTGTCACTGCTGCCCAGCAACGCCACGAACTCACCCGAGCCAAAGCGATCGCAGCGATGCACGAGCTCGATCGAGCCGGTGCCGCGATCACCTTCGAATCCGTCGCCCGCCACGCCGGTGTCTCCCGCTCGTGGATCTATACCCAGCCCGACATCAAAGACGAGATCCACCGATTGCGCGCACAGCATCGCGGCCCGACCGCGCCGATACCTTCCCCGCACCGCGCTAGCGACGAATCGTTGCGGCGGCGACTCGAAATCTCGAACCGCCGCAACCGCGAACTCGCCGACGAAAACCAGCAGCTACGCCGCCAACTCGCCAACGCGCTCGGTCAACTCCGCGACAACGGACGAACCCGACCCGCCGCCGGCAACCAGTCGCACATCGCAACTCGGTAACAAATTCCGTGTGCTGACCGACAAGGCAGCCAGTCACGCCGCCGCGCCGTAGACATCCTCCACGAAGCAAACCCCCAGGCCACAGCGATCCTCAGCCAATGAACTCAAGATAACCATCGGGTTCGTGGTCCTTAGGTGGATCCAGTGGTCGGCGGGGTAGTGGTAGAACGCCAGCAGCTGTTCGATGTCGTCGGTGATCTTGGCGACCGCCTTGGCGAACTTCGGCCCGTAGGCGGCCTCGAACCTCTTGACCGCGTCGAGGGCGTGGCGCTTATCCTCGGCGTTCCAGATCTCGGCGAGCGCCTTCTTCGCGCCGGGGTGCGCCGACTTCGATAGCGCGGCAAGCACATTGGAGATCTTGTTAAATCAGCAGCGCTGCTCGCGGGTGTCGGGAAACACCTCGCGCAGCGCGCCCCAGAACCCGAGCGCGCCGTCGCCGATCGCCAGCACTGGCGCGCGCATGCCGCGGCGGCCTTAGCCGGCTTCCCTCAAGCCGTTGACGACGCCGACGGCCTCGCCACGCCCGTCGACACCAGTCCTAGAAGTCTGTCTGTGAAATAGTATGGTACTTTGTAGTATGTCGGTTATGGTTGCAGCCGCGTTGCCGGCGAGTGATGCGCAGCGCGCGGAGTTGGAGCG
>NZ_JBKQQD010000287.1:0-26672 GCF_052144515.1 Mycobacterium sp.
GGCAAAGTAAATCAAAGCCGTGGCGTTGTCCTCCGCGTCATCGGCTCGGTGCTCCGCGAGCTTCCGATTAACAGCGTCTTTCTTGGCTGCAATATTGTTCTTGATTTTCTCCACCCGCTGGTTGTGCTCGGCCTGGAGTTTTTTCCAGTCGGAAGCAGCGGTTGCCTTCTTCTTTGCCACATTCACCTTGAATTCATCCTGCCTGGCTTTTGCATCCGCTTTGGAGGTGTCGATAGCGGCATGCACTTTCTCGCCGGTTTCTTGCTCAGCCGCTGCTACCTTGTTCTCCGCGTTCTCTGCACGGTCTGCAAGTTCTCGCAGGAGTTCTGAAAGCTTTTTCATGATTCTGTCCTGTCATCTCCGAATATGGCCTTCAAATGATATTCACCTTCAAATGATATTCACCTTCAAATGATATTCAGAAGTCTAGTAACTGTTGCTTCACCGCTCTAGAGTAATTAGTCACCGCCTGTCACCGCCGAGCATCGGGCCGGATCCGGGGTGGCGCCGCCGACGGCATCGCCCCCGTGGTGCTCACGGCGCCGCGGCCCTGAGCGCGCCAGAGGACGATGACCACATGACCGATGATGTGACCCTTCGCGGAGTCAGCTCGTCGCGATTCGCCATCGGTCCCACTTTCCCTCGCTATCGGCCGGCGGTCCCTCGTACGGAATACTCTGATCGCCGATCGCGGCGGCGTCGGGGGTGCCCGAGGGCCCTCCGACATTGAGACTTCGGCCTCTTCCGGAGCTTCGTGCGAGAGGGCACGGTGTTTCCATGGAGCATCTGTCGACGTTGGATGCGGGCTTTCTGGAAACCGAGGATTCCGACCCCCACGTCAGTCTTGCGATCGGTACGGTGTCCGTGATCGAAGGACCGATTCCTGAATACGACTCGCTCGTGTCGGGCCTCACGGAGCGAGTAGTCACCGTACCCCGATTCAGGCAGGTGCTGCGTATGCATCCGTTGGACCTGGAAGCGCCGGAGCGGGTGGATGCCGAAAACTTCGATATCTCTCATCACCTGCATCGAGTCGCACTTCCGCACCCGGGCGACCGCACGGACGACTGTCGCGCGGGTACGGATCCGATCACGTTGCCGCGTCAGGTTTTTGCTCATGAGCAGCCCAGCCCGCAGACCAGGGTCACCGGCGTCGTTGTGCCCACGGTCTGCCGCCGGAGAGCAGCACGAGAGCTGAGAAGAGTCGCGGCGCGACTCGATTCAGCTATCGGACCACGGTCCGCGGCGTTGGACGGATCGGCGACGAGACTCGGGCCAACAGCTGGTTGTGCGACGGCAAGCGGTTGCTGATCACGCTTCGTCAAGCGCGGGAAACAGCAGTTCCTGGGCGAGCAGCTGCACCGCCGCGGCCACCGGGATCGCAACCAGCGCTCCGACAATCCCCAGCAACGTCGCCCCGATCAGGACGGCGACCACGGTGACGCCCCCGGGCACCCTTACGGCGCGCCCGATGACCTTAGGTACCTACAGGTAGTCCTCGAACCACCGGAACACTACGTAGAAGGCGACGGTGGCGATGCTGACCGGGATGGAGATGGTCAGCGCGACCAAGGCGACAACGACCCCGGCGACGGTGGAACCGTATGGGATGAGGTCCAATATCGCGACGAAAACACCGAGCAGCAACGGGTATGGGACATCGAAGACGATGCACCAGACAAAGGTGGCCGCGCCCGCGACGATCGAGGTCGCGATGTTGCCCAGGACGTAGTAACCGACCTTGGCGAGGACCTCATCGCCAAGGAGGATCGCACGCGGCCTCCGGGAGCGCGGCACCAACCGGTACAAGGTCGCGCGGATGCGGCGCATGTCGGCCAGGAAGTAGACGGTTAAGACAGCCACCACCCCGAGGTGGGTCAGGGCGCCGAACACCGCTGATCCGGCCTTGACGAGCCCTGCAAATGCAGGTCCGCCCGAGCCGTTCATGATGCCGGTGATCCGCTGTTGCAGGTGGAAGCGAGCGACTACGCCAGAAAACTCAGACCCGGCCGTAACCGATGAACGTCAGCCACACAGGGCACTCGACGTTTTAGCAGCTCAGCGAGGGTTTCCGGGCAACTGCCCTACTCCTCTTCACTCCTCTCTGGTCGGTGCTTGGTCGGCTTTTTCCAGTTGTTGGATGCGGGCATTGAGCCGGGCGGCGGCGCGCGTCAGTCACATTTTGGTGCCCCGAAGACACCGTAGTTGTCCGCGTGGACTGAAGAGCCGCCATGGGTGCGCGGTGTAGCCGCCAGGAACGCGCGCGCGGAACTGAATCATCAAACCGGTTTTCTGACAACGGAATCAGCTTAGACCCATCAGTGCCGACAGAGAGTAAGCGGTCGGCGGCAACGTCATGCAAGGGTCTCGCGACTCACGGTTGTCGCGCCGACCAATTCCCACCCGAATATCGTGTCCGGCCAAACATTGACGGACGCCCGGCAGGGAGCGACGATCGACCAGTGGCGGAGAGCCCGCCTGAACTCACGGAAGGGGCTCGGATGACAGACACCGATCTGAGCGCACGGTTCGAGAAGATTTCCGACAAGGCGAAAAAGGCGGCCCAGGAGCTACATGCCGCCGGTGACATGACCAAAGATCAGCTTCAAGCTGATGTCACTATCGCGCGAGACAAGGCCGCCGCAGCAGCCGACAAGTTCAAAGAGAAGGCGCATGCGTCCGGCGACAAAGTGTCATCGCGGTGGGACGAGATCCGCGGCAAGTGGCAGGCGCATGTCGCCAAGGCAAGAGAAGACGTCAAAGAGAAGAAGGCCCAACTCGATGCCAAGGAGGCCGACGCGGACGCCAATATCGCCTTGTCCTACGCCCTGGATGCCATCGATTTCGCCGCGGCCGCGATCGAGGAAGCCGAGTACGCGGCGCTCGATGCCGTATATGCACGAGCCAGGGCAGTCGCGCTCACCTGATCGCGCGGAGAACCGTCGGCAGGTCCGCGTGGCGCTCACGCGCACATGCCGGGATTCGATGAGATGGCCGTGCTTGGGTAGTGCGCAATTTCTCACCACCTTTGCTTGCGGCGGCCTCGAGGAAAGTTAGCCGCTCCGATGCGAGCGGATGTTCGATGGTTTCTCCGGCGCGCGCCCGTCCTGCCGTCGACGTCCGTTCTCAACGAGTACCCGGCCGGACACCTTCAGGTGCAACCCGCCGGTGGTACCTATCCGCGCTGTACTTTCCGGGGCTGTCCGACGCGTGCGCGCATTCGCCTGCCCGGTGTGCCGCGGCTTGGTGGCATTCGAATCGCACCGTTGCCTCAACTGCCAGGCCGAGTTGGGATTTCATGCTCCGACGAAGACGATGGTCGCTACCTCGTCGGGTGCCGCGGTCATCGATGGGTGTAGCTGGATAGCCTGCAACAAGGCCGCCGACCTGGGCTGCAATTGGCTGGTCAGAATGCCTTGGCCAGCGACGAGTGCCGGTCCTCGGCGAGCCTCTCATCCTGCAGTTGCGACAACCGTACGCACAGTCCGTAGGAGGATGTGACGTTGCCGAGCATCCGAACCAGCAGATCCTGGACCAGCTGGAAGCCGCCGATTAGCTGGCCGAACTGCTGTCGGCTGCACGCATAGGCCGGGGCGTTCTCATAGGCCCCCATCGCGCAACCGACCGCCATCCACGCCACCCCGGCGCGGGTCATCCGCAGCACCTCAGCGGTGTCTTTGAACGAGTTGGCCCGCTGCAATCGGTCGGATTCGTCGACGCGCACCTTGTCGAGCGTGATCAGACCGTTCTAAACGATGCGTAACGCAATCTTGTGCATCTGCTTTTCGACGGTGAAACCCGGCGAAGAGTTCTCCACCACAAAGCCTTTCACCTGCCCGTCGGCGACGTCCTTGGCCCAGATGACAGTCAAATCCCCGAAGGTGGAGTTGCCGATCCACTTCTTTTGGCCGTTCAGGATCCAGGTGTCCCCGTCGCGCCGCGCCGTCGTCTGCAGCCCACCCGACGCCCCCGAACCGACCTCCGGTTCGGTCAGCCCGAACGAGCCGATCTTGTCGTAGCGCGCCATGGCGGGCAGGAACCTCTCGCGCTGCTCGTCGGAGCCGCACAGATAGATCGACCCCATGGCCAGACCGCCGTGCACCCCATTGAAGGTGGCGATCGAGCAGTCTGTGCGGGCCAGCTCCATGGTGACCATGCCTTCGAGCAGGAAACGGCGCCCGGCGCAGCCGTAGCCGTAGCCGTGGTAGGGCAGGCCCGCGATGCCCAGCTCGCGCATCCCGGGCACGATCTGGAACGGAAACGTGGCGCGCGACCAGTGCTCGAGGAGGATAGGCGCGACGTCGGTCGTCGCGAATTTGCGCACCGCATGCAGCAGGTGGCGCTCCTCATCGATGAGCAGGCGCTCATACGAATAGAAATCCGAGGTGTCGACGTCGTTGTGGTTCACGGTCGGTCCCCTGGCTCGTTCAGAAATCTCTCTATGACGGGCGCGAGTTCGGCAGCGTTGTGCACGAGGTCGATATGCCCGCCGGAATGCAGATGCAGCCGCGAATGAGGCAGCAACACTTTCATGATGCGCGCGTTGACCACTGGGATAATCGGATCATCGGTGCCCGCTACGATCAACGTCTCCTGCCGTACCGCGGGCAATGCGAACAAGCTGGTCCAGACCGCACCTGCGAGCAGCTGATGCAGGTAGCCGGTCTTAGATCCGGCGTGCAACTGCCGCACGAACAGTCGCGCGACGTCCTCACCGTGCGAGCGGACGGTACCGCCGTACAGCTCGGCGGCGATGGAGGCAGCGTAATCGGGATCCGAGAACCTGCGCGGGGTAAGCATTTTCGCCAGCACCCGCGGATGCGCCGGCACCATAAGCGCGCCGGTTCCGGTCGCCACTAGCACCAAGCGCCGGCACCGGCGCGGATTCTGAAAGGCGAACTGCTGCGCGAGGCCGCCGCCCCAGGACAGCCCGAGCACATCCACCACGCTGATGCCCAGCTTGGACAGCACCCGGCCCAGCACCCAGGCAAGGTAGGGAAACCCGTAGGGTAGAGGGGATGTGGGCGATCCTCCGGTCCCGGGAACGTCGAATCTGATTACCGCGCAATCCAACTGCTCTACCAGCGGATCGAGCACCTCCAGGCTGGCGCCGATGCCGTTACAGAGCACCAGCGGCACGCCGGTTCCGTGGCGCACGTTGACTCGGATTCGCTGACCGCCGGCCGTGACGTAGCGCTCCTCGCCAATGGTGCTCGCCGATGTCAGCCGGCGCACGGTTCTCACTTCTCCATCACATAGCTGCCCGGTGCTGGGCCGAGCGGCGGCAGACCCTCCCCGCCAAGAGCTTTCGGAGCGTCGACCTCCGGGCCGCTGCGCTCGGCCAGCCAGCTCACGTAATCCGGCCACCAGGAGTCACCGAACTTCTGCGCAGACTCCAGCCACTGTTCGGGATCTTCCGCGTCGACCGGACCGGTCCGGTACGACGCCTTCGGGTTGCCGGGCGGGTTGACCAGCGCCGCTATGTGACCGCTAGTGGACAGCACGTAGCGGTTGTCCTTGCTGCCGAGCAGGCGTGCGCTGCGATAGGTGGCTTGCCACGGGGAGATATGGTCGGCGACGCCGCCGATGACGTACGCGTCGGACGTGATCTTGCCTAGGTCGACCGGGCTGCCAAGCATGCTGACAGCACCAGGGGTGACCAGCGCGTTGCGCAGCCCCATCAGCACCATGTCGCGGTGCAGGGCGGCGGCCATCCGAGTGGTGTCGGCGTTCCAGAACAACACGTCGAACGGCGCCGGCTTGCGGCCCTGCACATAGTTGTTCACTACATACCGCCACACCAGGTCCGTGGGCCGCAGCCACGCGAACATCTCCGCCATGTCGCGTCCGTCGAGGTAGCCTTTCCTGCCCGAAACTCGAATCGCCGCCTGCGCCGCGCGGTCGCTCATTGCCGCGGCCGCGAAGCCGGCCCGGGTCTCATCCAGCACGGTGACCGCTAAGTTCAGGCCCGCGATCCGATCGCCCTCGCCGATCTCGCCTAGATGGGCCGCAGTCATCGCCGCGAGGATGCCGCCCGAGCAGGTGGCCAGCAGGTGAGCGCTGTCGGCGCCGGCGATTTTCTGCACCGCATCCATTGCCTCGATGATCGCCGCGCCGTAGGCGTCGAAACCCCAATCACGATGGCGAGCCTGCGGGTTGCGCCACGAAATGACGAACACTTGCTGGCCCTGCTGCACGAAGTACTCGATCATGCTGCGGCCAGGCGCGATGTCCATGACGTAGTACTTGTTGATCACCGGCGGCACCATGAGCAACGGAATGGCACGCACCTTGGGTGTCTGCGGTGCGTATTGGATCAGTTCGAACATCGAGGTTTGCAGCACCACCGCCCCCTTGGTGATGGCGACCGTCTCACCCACCGAGAACGCGTCGGGCTCGACCATTGCCGGCACCCGAGGCTTCGAAAGCATGTCCCGGGCAAAGGCTCTCACTCCTCGCACCGCGCTCAAACCGCCGGTGTCGATCAGCGCCTTCCACCCAAGCGGATTGATCAGCGGGTTGTTGCTAGGCGCGAGGCCCTCCACCACGTTGTCCACGACGAACTGCATCTTCTCGTTGTCGCGCCAATCCAACTGCGCGTCGTCGAGGAGACACTCGGCGGCCTCGGCGCCTGCGAGATAGCCCTGCATGATTCTGTGCAGCAGCGGGTTCTCCTGCCAGGCAGGGTCACTGAAGCGCTTGTCGGCCCGCGCCGGGGCACGGTGAGACTTGCCCGCCGCGATAGCGCCGAGTTCACGAGTAAGGGTGGCGGCCCGGCTGGCCACGGCACCAGGATGCTGGGCAAGGTTGGCGCCGAAGCGGGCCCAGGTGGCGTTCGGCATCATTCGGCTGGCGAATGGCTTGGTGGCGCTGGTGAGCAGCAAGTCCAGCGGTGCAGCCAGCTCGTCGGCTTTAGTCACGGGATTCGAGGGAGTTGCCATGGTCACGGTGTCCTTTCAGTTGCAGGAACAGTAATTTCGCGCTTCAGGAGCTTGCCGGTGGGTCCTTTGGGCAGAGCGTCCACCAGCCAGACCCGGCGCGGATACTTGTAGGCGGCCACCCGGGCCTTGACGTATTCGCGCAGCTCGTCGGCCGTAATCGCAGCTCCCTTCTTGAGAGCGACTGCTGCACCGACCTCCTCGCCGAGGGAGTCGTGCGGGATACCGATGACGGCGGCTTCGGCCACCGCCGGATGCTCGTAGAGCACCTCCTCGATCTCGCGTGGGTAGACGTTGTACCCACCGCGGATGATCAGGTCCTTGGTCCGGTCGACGATGTAGAAATAGCCGTCTTCGTCGACGCGTCCGACGTCGCCGGTGGCCAGCCAGCCGTCGGGCGTGATCGTGTCCTTGGTGGCGTCGGGGAGGTTCCAATAGCCCTTCATCACGTTGTGGCCGCGGATCTGGATCTCGCCTGTCTCCCCCTGCGGAACCTCAACTCCGTCCAGGTCGACTACCCGCATCTCCACACCCTCGATCGGGGTTCCGATCGAGCCCGCCTTGCGGGGCCGGTTCGGATGATTGAACGCGGCCGCCGGAGAACTCTCGGAAAGCCCGTAGCCCTCGAGAACGGTGCAGCCAAAGGCCTTTTCGAAGTCGGTGAGAACCTGCACCGGCAGCGCCGCGCCACCGGATACACAGGTCCGCAGACTCCGCGTCGCCTCCGCGGGGGCATCTGCTGCCACGCTGAGCAGCGCCGAATACATCGTCGGCACCCCCTCGAACACCGTGACGGCGTCGCGCTCGATCACTTCAAGCGCCTTGCGCGGATCGAACCGAGGGATGAGCGTCAACGTCGCACCCGCGAGGACCGCACCGTTGAGCCCGCAGGTCAGGCCGAAGACGTGGAACAACGGCAGACAGCCCATCACTACGTCGTCGGGCCCCGTCTCGACGAGGCTCCGGACGCTGACCTCGGCGTTGCGGCCCAGATTGCCATGGGTGAGCATGGCACCCTTGGGCTTGCCGGTAGTTCCGGAAGTGTGCAGGATGACCGCGACGTCGTCGTGGCCGCGTTCCACCGGCGCGTCCTGGCTGGGCAGGTCGGCGGTCAAATCGGCCAGTCCGGCGTCATCGACGAGCCAGCACTGGGCGCCCACCTCGTCGGCGCCGGCGGTGGCTTCGTCGGCGAAAGCGGGCGCGGCGAACAGTGCCTCGGCGCCGCTGTTGGACAGGTAGTAGGACACCTCACGGAATTTGAGCAGCGGGTTCATCGGAACCGCGACGGCGCCGCGGTACATGATGCCGTAGAACACGATGGCGAATGCGGGGGTGTTGGGCAGCATGACGCCCACCCGATCGCCCGGCTCTACCCCGGCCTGCTCGAGCAGCGTGGCCACCCGGGCGGCCGCGGCGTCGAACTCGGCGAAGGTGAACTGCAGATCGTCGCGGCGCAGCGCAATGCGGTCCGGGTGGGTATCTTTCGACGCAACGAGATTGGCGCTAAGGGCGGTCATGGTGTGCCTCTGGGGATCTACTTGAGGTGCCCGGCTTTGGGCTTATCTTGAGGATTCCAATCGTCCTCTCGGCGACCTCGCACAACAATGTCAGTGAGCACAACAACCTGGCTGCTTTGGTGTGACGGCGCACAGCTCCTCGCGGACCGGTCGCTAAAGGGCGGCCTAGTGGACACACCCCGGTTAGCGCAGACACGCGTGCATCCTCACCGTCAACCACGACGACCTGGCTCGTGGTGCTGATAGCGAACGTGGCCATCAGCACGGTCACAGTCGCAGTCCGCCTGGATGCGCCTTAGCTCCTCGACATTTCCGCAACAACCGTCTACTTGCCGTTGTCGTGGCTGGGCCGATTTTGTTGGTAGCCTGACATTTCCGGCTCACAAGGCCATCGTGTGCGGGCTTGCCTCGATGTAGCTATGACTCGACAACGGCAGGGAAGCTGCCTCGGCCAGGACATCTATCCGAGGTGCACCGCTTGCGGTTTGGTAGGCACCACGATGACAGTCGGCCCGTCGGCATCCAGCGCGGCGGTGAATTCGTGGGCGAGCTTTTCGGTGGTGTCCACGTTGACCGCGCGGCACCCGAAACCCACGGCCAGGGACGCGATGTCCAGGTCCGGCAAGTCCAGTCCCGGCACCCCCGGTGTTTTCTCCAGTTCCGCGAACGATTTCAGGATCGAGTATTCGCCGTTGCGCATTACGACAAACACGATCGGTAACCGGTGGTGGGCCGCGGTCCAGATGGCCTGCACCGAGTATTGGAATGACCCGTCTCCGATGGTGGCCACCACGGTGCGCTTGACCCCGCGGGCACGGTCGCCCAGTGCGATGCCGACCGCCGCGGGCAACCCCCAGCCGATACCGCCGCTGGGGGTGGCGAAGAACGAAGCCGGTCGGGTGCTGGGCACGAATCGCACTTGTTGGGCCAGCGTCGATGTCGATTCGGTCACCAACGGCGAATCGGCGGGCTTGACGTTGCTCAATGTCGACCACACCGCGTCCGCCGACAGCGGTGCCGACCCGGTCACGTCAACGGCTGCGGTGGGCGCCTGCCTAGCTGGGACCGTCCGGTCGCTGTGATCGTCGACGATGTCCACCAGCTGCTCCAGGACGAGCAGCGTGTCCCCGAGCACGCTGTCACCGACCGGCGCCGTGGCGGCCAGTCGCGGATCAGCCGTAATCTGCAGCAGTTCAGTGCCCTCGGGCAGATACTCGCCCGCCACGTACGGGTAGTACCGGAAGACCTGCGCCCCGATCACCACCACCAGGTCGTAACCTCGCAGCATCTTGCTGACACCGTCGACGGTCATCGGCAACTGTCCCTGGAAGAGTCGATGATCCTCGGGGAACGACGCCCGGTCGGGCAACGCACTGCTGTACACCGCTGCGCCGACCTTTTCCGCGAACGCCACACCGGCATCCCATGCGCCGCTGCGATCGACCTCGGGCCCGAACACCAGCGCAGGCCGCTGCGCGTGGTTGATCCGGTCGGCGAATCCGCGCAGCCGCTCGGCATCCGGGCTGACCCGGTGACTGACCGTGCGGATCACCGCCGGCCCCAGCGCAGGTTTCTCCCAGTCGTCAAGTGGGATCGACAAAAACACCGGGCCGGCCGGTGGCTGCAGCGCTACCGTGTAGGCGCGCATGAACGCCGCGGGCACGTCCTCGGCGCGGGCGGGCTGATAGGCCCATTTCACCCACGGCTGCGGAAACACATTCTCGTCCGGATTGCTCAGATACGGTTCGCACAAAACCATTTCGCGGGTCTGTTGACCGGCCGTGACGATCAGCGGGGTGTTGCCCTTGTAAGCCGCCACCAGGCTGCCCATCGCGTTTCCGGTTCCCGCAGCGGTGTGTATGTTGACCAGTGCGGGCTTGCCGGTGGACTGCGCGAACCCGTCGGCCATCGCCATCACCGAGGCCTCTTGCAACCCCAGCACATAGGTGAAGTCGTCGGGAAAGTTCTTCAAAAACGTCTGCTCGGTGGAGCCCGGGTTGCCGAATACCGTCGTCAACCCTAGTTCGCGAAGCAGGTCGTAGGTCACCTCGTGGACGGATTTTTTATCTGCCATCTCGCTTCCCGGGCCTTTCTTGCAGGTGAGCACTCCCAGCGCGTAATTGCGCACCCTAACAACATCACCCGAACCACCGATGCGCGTCAATGTGCAGGTTGACAACGTCAAACCTGGACCGTTGTCACGGGAAACAACGAGCCCAAAGATCCTGCGCGCCCAGAAGCAGCCCCGTGTGATCTGACACAACAACAGCTGCCGATCGTTGTTGATCAGGACATCGACCTCGTCAGATGTTCTTCCGATGATTTGGGGACCGGTGCCGTTTGCGGATCGATTTCACAGGGATTCTTACGAAGCCGCTCCTGCCAGCTCAAACCGAACCGCATGTATCGCGCGTCTCGAAAGGAAAGGAGCCAGGTTGAGGTAAATGGCCAGATTGATTATGGGCAGGTTTAAGGCAAGCGAACGTGAACAGCGATCACAACAAGGAGATGGACTATGAGTGCAGCAGAAAAGCTGGCGGAACGCATAGTCGCCAACTACGACAATCCGTTACAGAGCAGCACGATAGACGTACCTGCACATGTTGAGTCCGTGCTACAAAGCTTAGGGGCAACAACTTCCGATTCCGGAGGTAAGGTCACCTATTACGGCTCTGATCCCATCACGCCGGATCGATTGCCATATGGAGCTATCAGCGCAATCCCGCTCGCGGCCAAGGCGATTCTGATCGCCAAGATATGGAAGGAGCGTACCGGCGAGGGGCAGGATATTCACGTCGACGTGCGTAAGGCTTTGCGGCGCCTCACACCGTTCCTCGACGGGAAGTGGGAACTGGTCAATGGATTCCCCGGACGCACAGATCCATACAGCCCATGCTCCGGCGGTCCGGATATTGTTCCCACCGGGGACGGCAAATGGATTATGTTCGCCGAGATTTATCCCGCTTTACGCCAGCACGCACTCGATCTCCTGAAACCCAAGGGCGGCTCGTATGAAGCGATACGCGACGCGGTGAAAGAGTGGAACGGTGAGGAACTCGAACAAGCCGGTGAGAAAGCGGGCATCCTCATGCCGCTCGCCCGCAACATCAAAGACGTACTGAAGATGGATGCCTTCACCAAGAACCTGGGACTGATGCCTCTGGTCAGCATCGAGAAAGTCGGCGAAAGCGATCCAATACCATTTACGCCCAATCCGAAGACGCCGCTCGACGGTATCCGCCTACTCTCATCAAGCCACGTCATTGCAGCCCCTTCGATCGGGCGCGCAATGGCCCTGCATGGCGCCGACGCGCTCAACGTGTGGCGGCCATCCGATGTCGAGCACACCCTCTGGCACTACACCTCGCATGTCGGAGTGCGCTCCACGATGCTTGAGTTGGGTAACAACGAAGGCCATGCGAAGTTCCGTGAGCTCCTGTCCAAGGCCGACGTATTAGTCACGAATCGCCGTTCGGGATGGCGGCAGCGATTCCACATCAAGTCGGAGGAAGTGATTAAAGAGCGCCCCGGTCTGATCGATACACAGATTACCTGGGCCGGCGAAACCGGGCAGTGGTCGAATCGCGTCGGCTTCGACGTCACGGCCACTTTCGCGTTGGGCCTCGACAACATTGAGGGTAGCGACGACAAGCCAGCACATCCGTCGATCTACGTGGCCTGCGACTACGCGGCAGGTTGGCGCGCCACCTGCGGCATCCTGTCGGCCCTGCTCCGGCGTGCCAAGGAGGGCGGAAGCTACCGCGTCAGAGTTTCGTTGGTACGCACGGCTCTCTGGCTTCCTGAGTTGGGCATCTTCGATCGCAACCACGCGAAAAAGACAGCCGGCTCAAATGATGAGCACCTCTATCCGGATCCCGATGGATTCGTTGTCGATACGCCAATGGGCCGCTATACCGGCGTCAAGGAAATGATCGAGATGTCCGAAACGCCAGGCGAATACAAGTATCCCCTCACTCCGTTGGGTTCCTGGCAACCAAGCTGGCTCTAACCGGGTCAGCCCAGCACAGTTTGGTCTTGACGTCAAAGACAGGCCCGTTGCGCCTTCCCACGTTCCTGACGGCATCCACCACACTATGCATTGTTCGGAGACACACCGATCAGATGCCGACGTTGTCACCTGTGCCATCGACGCGGGCTCGCCACGGCGAAACACTTCGGGCATGGAAGCTTCACATAGGACGGATCCGATGCCATGAGCTCACCCGACTACGGCACGGTCGGGGTGGAAAACCGGACCCGTACCCTTTTCGGTCAGGTCATGTGGTCCGTGGCCGCTACCGCCGGCCTATTTGCGCTCGGTGCCTACCTGGGCCGCAACCTCGGCAATGGCTGGGCGTTCGTATTCTTCATCCTGGCGTTCGCCTGTCTGATCGGCATGCGGTTCGCCATCCGCAGCTCCGCTGGTCTGGGCATCGCACTGCTGTTCGGTGTGGGGCTGCTGCTGGGGCTGGCAATGTCACCCACGCTGGTCTACTACGCCAACACGGACCCCCAGGCGCTGTGGGAGGCCGGCGGTGCGACGGCTCTGTTCATCGCTGGCTGCGGCGCCTTCGGTTACGCCACCCGCACCGATCTGTCCGGCATCGCCCGCGTCGGCTTCTGGGCGCTACTTGCGCTCATCGGGTTCGGCGTCGTGTTGATCTTCGTGCACATTCCCGGCGGTGCCGTCATCTACTCGATCCTCGGGCTGGTCATTTTCGCAGGTCTCACCATGGTCGACTTCCAGCGGCTCCGCCGATCGACGGATCTGGACTCGGCACCGTCTATCGCTGTATCGATCTTCCTGGATGCGCTCAACGTGTTCTCGTTCTTCCTGCAGCTGTTTGGAGGCAGGAACCGGGACTGAGCACCGCCTCACCCGTCATATCAGCCGGTCGGTGCTATGCGCGGGGTGCAAAACCTCAGCGTTGTAGATGCCTCCATCATCCCCCGAGTTCCCTCGACGGTCACCAATCTGACCACCATCATGGTTGTCGAGCACATCTACCGCCGGGCCTATGCGCGATAACGACCGCGCCGCCGCAGACCAACAAAGCCTGCCTTTGCGATAACTCCCTTAACAAAATGCTCACTGCTGGTCGGCGTAGAAAGCGTGGTGGCCGCTTCACTTGAGCGTCGACTTCCCAGTACGGCATCGCAATGCAGGGTAAACCCGGTCATGGGATGAGGCGTTGTTGGATCCAACACCGCCTAGCGGTGCTCGTTGTCACTGATTCTATCGACAGGTAGCCAACCCGGCCCCATCGTCAAAGCATGGGAGGCATTGCGCCCGGGAAGTTTTCATGACCAATTTGAGCCTGTATCTCGTCGAGTCGGCAGACATGTACCCTGATAGTCCCGCGCTGCGCTGCGACGGGGCCACAACAACGTTTTCGGAGCTGGCCGATAACGCCGCACGGTTCGCCGCCTACCTCGCCGACCGAGGTCTGCGCCCGGGTGACCGGGTGGGGGTCATGTTGGCGAACCGTCCCGAGTTCGCGATGGTTTTCTACGGCGTGCTGCACGCAGGAGCGGTTGTGGTGCCGATGGATCCGCTGCGAAGCGCCCGCGAAGTCGAGTTCGTCTTGACCAACACCGGTGCGCGCCTGCTGGTCGTCGCACCTTCAGGTGGGGTTGCGGCTACCGCCGGTGCGCTGGCCGCCGGGGTTCCCTCAATCGTTGTCGGCGAGCACACGCTCGAGCAGCTGACCAGCGGCTTTCTCGGGCAGGCGTGGCCGGTAACCCGCGCCAGCGACGACAACGCGGTCATCCTGCACACGTCCGGCACAACCGGGGTGCCCAAGGGCGCCCAACTCACCCACCACAACCTGGTCAACAACCAAGCCGTCATTGCGCGCAGGCTGCTCAACATTGGGCCCGACGACGTCGTGCTGGAATGCCTGCCACTGTCTCACGCGTTCGGGATGACATGCGGTCTGGCGGCGGCCATCTCGAACGGCGCGACACTGGCACTGCTTCCCACATTTGACCCTGGCAAAGCGCTGCAAATGATTGCGGCCGAACGCGTCACCGTCTTCGAGGGCCTACCCCCCATGTACCCGGCGATACTCGCGGCCAGCCCCGGCCACGACCCGAACTTCGGCTCGTTACGGGTCTGCATCTCCGCGGGCGCGGCGATGCCAGTGGAGGTGCTGCGCCGGTTCGAGGGCAAGTTGGACTGCACGGTGCTCGAGGGCTACGGGCTGCCGGAAACGTCAGGACCGGCGTGTTTCAATCATCCCGCCGCGCTGCGCAAGGTCGGTTCGATCGGCACACCCATCGACGGCGTGCAGATGCGGGTGATCGACGAACACGCCACCGAGGTGCCGATCGGGACACCAGGCGAGATTCAAGTCCGCGGCCACAACGTGTTGAAGGGCTACTGGAACTTGCCGGAGGCCACCGCGGACGCCTTCGTCGACGGCTGGTTTTCGACTGGCGACATCGGCCGGGTCGACGAGGACGGCTATTTCTTCATCGTTGCCCGCAGGAACATCTGATCATCCGCGAAGGATACAATGTCTATCCGCGCCGCGATCGAAGAAGTCCTCTGCGAGCACCCGCATGAAGCGCCCGACGTTGTGCCGCGGCAGAAATTCAGCCAACACGGGCGCTGCGCGGACGGCGCGGGATCAACACGCGCAACGCACCTGTTGCTTGTCGTCGCGACTAATCTCCGCACGACGATTATGTCTCGGCGAACAATGACCCGTTGCCGCCGAGCGTCGACAATCAAATTAGGCGACTTCCAGTCGGCCTCAGGGTAACAACGGTTGGCGATGAGCGGCCTTAGGTGATGAAGGAGTTTCTGGTGGCAAACACCGATCTGAGCACAGAGTTCGACAAAATTTCCGACAAAGCAAAAATGGCCACGCAACATCTCCGTGCGGCCAGTCAGTCCACCAGAGATCAGCTTGCTGCCGACGCCGCCAGCGCACGGGATAGGGCAACTGCAGCCGCCAATCAGTTCAAGGACAAGGCAGATGGTGCCCGCGACAAGGCGTCGTCGCATTGGCAGGACATCCGCGCCAAGTGGCAAGCCCATGTCGCGGAGGTGCGGACAAGCGTCGAGGAGAAGAAGGAACAATTCGACGCCGACGCGGCGGATGCGGACGCGAATATAGCCCTTTCTTATGCACTTGATGCCATCGATTTCGCGCAGGCCGCTGTCGACGAAGCCGAGTACGCATCGCTCGATGCGATGTATGCACGCGCTGCCGCGGACTCGCACCGTACCTGATCCCGGAGCGACTAAAAATGACCGCCGCGACGCCGCGATGAGTCACGACTGGCCAGTCGCGCCGCTTACAGACGCCGTCACCACCACTGACAAATCGATTGCGCTGCAGTCGCAATGGGTAATACCAGTCAGGCCGCGATGACGCCGTCGAGGCGAGCGCACGATCTCGTCGACCATTTGACCAACAGTTTTGCCTCAAAGACTCGGTATTGGTGGCTGCTTGTTATCGCCGGCGTGACCTGGATCGTGATCGGACTCGCGATCCCGCACTTTGCCTATGCCACCGTAGCGACTCTCGCCATACTTGCCGGTGTGTTCTGTCTGGTGGCAGCGGCCAATGAGGTAATGGCGGGCGCGATGCTGTCATCCCGAGGTGGTCAGATAGCCCGCGGCTTGCTGGCGGTGCTGTTCGTCGTCGCGGGCGTCGTGGCATTCCTCGGCGTGGACGCCACAGTCGTCGGGTTGGCCGCGGTGATGAGCTTCCTTTTCATCTTCTGGGGAGCCATCGGTGTCCTCACCGCCATCGCTGCCAACCGAGAACACGGGTGGTGGGTTCTGCTGATTGCAAGCCTCACCGAGCTCGCGATCGGGTTGTCGGTCACGGCTTCGTTGAAAGCGCCGATCGCGGCGCTGCTGACGTGGACCACCGCGGGGACGCTGGTTCACGGGATCGGCGAGATCGCGTTGGCCTCCCTGGTCCGCGGGATTGGCCGACACGTTGCCGCGCGACGATAGCGTCACGCGGACATGGCACACGCCTCGACACAAGATGCGCCGAGTTGGAGGTTCAACATGACGCCGACCGCAGCGGGTGCGGAGCGCCGCCGGGTCGATGGCTTCGGCCGGCTCGATTTGGGCTTGCGGCAAGCCAGTGACTGGTATTTGTGGGGACCGTATATGAGCGAACGCCAGTGGGGCACGGTCCGCGAGGACTACAGCGCCGACGGCGAAGCGTGGACCTACCTGCCGCACGATCACGCGCGCTCGCGCGCCTACCGCTGGGGCGAGGACGGGCTGGCCGGCTTCTGCGACATCGAGCAGCGGCTGTGCCTGGCGCTGGCGTTGTGGAACGGGCGCGATCCCATCCTGAAGGAGCGGGCCTTCGGCTTGACCGGGGCCGAGGGCAATCACGGCGAGGACGTCAAGGAGTACTGGTGGTACCTCGACGCGCTGCCCAGCCACGCGTGGAACAGTTGGCGCTACCACTACCCGCAGCGGGCATTCCCCTACCAGCAGCTGCTGGATGAGAACCGCCGGCGCGGCAAGTTCGATTTCGAGTACGAGCTGCTTGACACCGGCGTCTTCGACGACGACCGCTACTGGATCGTCGATGTGTCATACACGAAGGCTGACCCTACCGACGTACTGATGACGATCGGCGTGACCAACGCGGGGCCCGAGTGCGAACTGCTTCACGTGCTGCCGACTCTCTGGTACCGCAACACCTGGTCCTGGGACGTCGGGACGGCCGCGCCGACGCTGGCTGCTGCCGCCGGCACGGTGGCCGTCGAGCACCCCTTCCTTGGTGACCTCGAACTGCTGCCCGGGCCGGCCCCCCAGGGCGGCGGCCCGGAGCTGCTGTTCTGCGACAACGAGACGAATGTTGCTCGGCTGTACGGGGTCACGGGTGGCTCGCGGTGGCCCAAGGACGGCATCAACGACCATGTCGTGTCCGGGGCCGACACGGTCAGCCCGCAGCAGCGGGGCAGCAAGTGCGCGGCGTGGTACCGGCTCACGGTGGACCCCGGCGCGACCGCCGAGCTACGGCTGCGGCTGCGTCGGGCCGGCACCGGACCGGACTCGGCCACGGCGCTGGGCGCGGACTTCACCCGGGTGGTGGACCAGCGGCGCGCCGAGGCGGACGAGTTTTACGCCGAGCTCACCCCGGCCGCGGCGTCGCCCGACGAGGCCGCGGTGATGCGTCAGGCGTTCGCCGGGTTGCTGTGGAGTAAGCAGTTCTATTACTACGAGGTGGCCCGCTGGCTTGACGGTGACCCGACCCAGCCGCCACCCCCGGCGCAGCGGAGGTCTGGCCGCAATGCCCGCTGGCGCAACTTCGAGGCGTTCGACGTGATGTCGATGCCCGACACCTGGGAGTACCCGTGGTTTGCGGCGTGGGACTTGGCGTTTCACTGCGTCGCGCTGGTGCACGTCGATCCGGCGTTCGCGAAGTACCAGCTGTCGCTGCTGTGCCGCGAGTGGTTTCAACACCCCAACGGGGCGCTGCCCGCCTACGAGTGGGATTTCTCCGATGTCAATCCGCCGGTGCAGGCCTGGGCGGCGCTGGAGGTGTTTGGAATCGACGGGGGCCGCGACTTCGACTTTCTCAGCCGGATTTTCGACAAGCTATTGGTGAACTTCACCTGGTGGGTGAACCGGGAGGACGCCAACGGCTCCAACCTGTTCGAGGGCGGGTTCATGGGGCTGGACAACATCGGCCCTCTGGACCGATCCCACCTTCCCGTCCGGGGTGTCCTGGAGCAGTCCGACGCCACCGGGTGGATGGCGGGGTACGCGCTGTCGATGGCCACGATTGCGGCGATCCTGCACGGGTCGGGACAGCGACCCGCGCTCGATTTGGTGCAGAAGTTCCTTGAGCACTTCGCCGGCATCGCCGACGCACTGGAGACGGTGGGCGTCTGGGACGAACGCGACGGCATGTTCTATGACCGCATCGTGCTGCCCGATGGCGAAGCGGTCCCGGTCCGCGTGCGCTCGATGGTCGCCATGATCCCGCTGCTCGCTGCGGCGGTGGTCAACGAGCAGGCCATCGACCAGTCGTTGGTGACGGACAAGGGGTTCGCCCACTACCTGCGACGCCGTGGGCTGGGCGGCACCGAGGACATGGTCGCCGCGGGGATCCTGCGCGGCACGCCCGGCGAGCGGCGGCTACTGGTCGGGGTAACCAGCCTCGAGCGGGTCCGTCGGCTCTGCCAAACCCTATTCGACCCCGCCGAGTTCCTCTCGCCGCACGGGCTGCGTTCCTTATCGGCCTACCACAGGGACCATCCGTACGTTTTGGACATCGACGGCGTGCGCGCCGACATCGACTACGAGCCCGCCGAGTCGACCACCGCGATGTTCGGCGGCAACTCCAACTGGCGGGGCCCGGTGTGGTTTCCGCTCAACTACCTCGCCGCGACGGCACTGGAGCGCTACCACGAATTCTTCGGCGCCGAGCTGACGATCGAATACCCGACCGGTTCGGGCACCAGCGTCACCCTCGACGCGGTCGCCTCCGATCTTTGGGAACGCATGGTGTCGATATTCCTTGTCGGCAGCGACGGATCCCGGCCCTGCTTCGGTGGGGTGGGCCGGTTTCAGACCGACCCCCGCTGGCGGAACAACCTGCTATTTTTCGAGTACTTCCACGGCGATAACGCCGCGGGCCTGGGCGCATCCCATCAAACCGGGTGGACCGGGCTGGTGGGCGACGTGATCCGCCGCCGCCACCGGGCCTACCCCGCGGTATCGCAGGTCATCCAGCGGCTCGTGCCGGGTGAGGAGACGCGATGAGCCCGAAAATCCTGCCCGGCCGCGCCGACCCGCTGGGCGCCACGCCCAGCGCCGACGGCACGAACTTCGCCGTGGCATCGGCCGGCGACGAGGTCACCCTGTGCCTGTTCGACCCCGATGGGGTCGAGACACGGCTGGTGCTGCCCGAACGTGACGGCGACACCCGGCACGGCTTTGCGCCCGGCGTGACATCCGGGCAGGCCTACGGTTTCCGGGTCAGCGGACCCTACGATCCCGCGCGCGGCCTGCGCTACAACCCGACCAAGCTGCTGCTCGACCCCTACGCCCGCGCGATCCACGGCCGGGTGCGGTTCGGGCCCGAACTCCTCGGTCACGCATCCGATGACCCCGGCGCCCCCAGCCCGCTGGACTCGGCCGCTCACGTGCCGCGCAGCCTGGTGATAGCCGCCCCGCCACCGGCCGTGCCCGGGCCGGGGCACGCGCTGGCCGACACGATCATCTACGAGCTGCACGTGCGGGGGTTCACCGCCACCCATCCCGGCGTGCCGGCGGATCTGCGCGGCACCTATGCCGGGCTGGCGCACCCAGCCGCGCTGCAACATCTGATCGACCTAGGGGTGACCGCGGTGGAGCTGCTGCCGGTGCACCACAACGTGCCCGAGTCGTTCTTGCTGCAGCGCGGCCTGACTAACTATTGGGGCTACAACACCATCGGGTTCTTCGCCCCCCATGCCGGATACTCCGCGGCGGTGCGCGCCGGTCAACCCGGCGGCCAGGTCGAGGAGTTCCGCATTATGGTTGCCACCCTCCACGCCGCGCGGCTGGAGGTGCTGCTCGACGTGGTGTTCAACCACACCGCCGAAGCAGGAGCCGACGGCCCCACGCTGTGCCACCGGGGGCTAGACAACGCGGCCTACTACCGCCTCGACCCGGCCCGCTACCTCGACACCACAGGTTGCGGCAATTCGGTCAACACGGGCCACCCGGTTGCGCTACGCATGGTCATGGACTCGCTGCGCTACTGGGTCACCGAAATGGGTGTCGACGGCTTCCGCTTCGACCTAGCGCCCACCCTCGGCCGCCAAGAGGGCGGCTTCGACCCCTTCTCGGCGTTTTTCGATCTCGTCGGCCAGGATCCGGTCATCTCGCAGGTGAAGTTGATCGCCGAGCCGTGGGATGTCGGCCGGTTCGACAGCTACGACGTGGGCCGGTTCCCGGCGCAGTGGAGCGAATGGAACGGGCGCTTCCGCGACACCGTACGCGACTGGTGGCGCAGCCACGACGGGCTGCTTGGAGACTTCGCGTCGCGTCTGTGTGCTTCCACCGACATCTACGGCGACCCCGCCGCGGGGCGCAGGCCGAGCGCGTCGGTCAACTTCGTCACGGTGCACGACGGATTCACCCTCACCGATCTCGTGTCCTATGACGGCAAGCACAACGAGGCGAACACGGAGGACAACCGTGACGGCACCGACGACAACCGATCCTGGAACTGTGGGGTGGAGGGCCCAACCACCAGCCCCGACGTGCTGGCGCTGCGGGCCCGGCAGAAACGTGCTCTGCTGTTGACACTGCTGCAGTCGGCGGGCATCCCGCTGCTGCTGGGCGGCGATGAGCTCGGCCGCACCCAGCGGGGCAACAACAACGCCTACTGCCAAGACAACGAGATCACCTGGTTCGACTGGTCAACGGTCGACCACGAACTGCTCAAGTTCACAAAGGACCTCCTCGCGCTGCGCCGTCGGCACCCGGTGTTCCGCAGGCGCCGCTTCCTGACCGGCCCCGCCGCCGCGGATCTACGCTGGTTCACCCCGGCCGGCACCGAGATGAGCGAGCAGAACTGGACCGACCCCGAGGCGCGCGCCGTCGCGGTTTTGATCGACGGCTCAACCGATCCAGACGTGGCGCCAGACGGCACACCGCTGGTCGATGACGACTTTCTCATCTTCGTCAACGCCTGGTGGGAGCCGCTGACCTTCCAGCTACCAGCGGACGTCTCGGCGCGGCGCTGGGACATCGTGTGCGACACCTTCGACCCGGCCCACACTGGCACGGCCGCGGGGCACGTGGACGTGGGATCGCGCTCAACGGTCTTACTCAGCTCGCTGGCCTCGCCCAGCCGCGCTGCTGGCGGCACAGCGTGAGTCCGATGAAATCGTGGGCGCCTCGGGTCGACGACGGCCTTTGGCACCGAGGATCAGGGAGAGGGCATCACCGCGTGCACCCGAAAGCGTCCTCAGCCCTCACACCGTTAAGGAGCGATGGTGAGCGAAGCCGGTTCCGGCCCTGACGAATTGGCTCCCTCCAATGCCGAGAACGCCGCCGCTACAGCACCTGGCGGCGTTGCCACCGAAGAGCCCGTCGCGACGGCACCACCCGGGCACACACCCCCGGCGAAAGCGCCGCCAGTGAATAAGAGGCCGTGGTGGGTGCGCCGCTACACGTTCACCGGCACCGCCGTCGGGCTGGTGCTTTTGTGGTTGTCGATGACCCCGTCGTTGCTGCCCCGCGGGCCGCTGTTCCAGGCGCTGGTCAGCGGAGTATCCGGCGCGATTGGTTATGCACTGGGCGTGTTGGCGGTGTGGCTGGCGCGCTACATGCGATCGAAAGACACCAGCCCGCCCGCGCCGCGAATGGCATGGGTCATGCTGGTCGCCGCCGCCGTGGTTGGCACCATCGGCATGATCTTCTGGTTCCACGTCTGGCAGGACCACGTGCGCGACCTGATGGGTGTCCCGCGGCTGACATGGCATGACTACCCATTGGCTGCGGCGCTGTCGATCGTGGTGTTGTTTGCGCTCGTCGAGATCGGCCAACTGATCAGGCGGCTAATTCTCTTCCTGGTGAGCAAGCTCAATCGCGTTGCCCCCCCACGGGTTTCGGCGGTGGTCGCGGCGCTGCTCGTGGCCGTGCTGATTTTCGCGATCCTCAACGGCGTGGTGGTCCGCTTCGCGATGCGAACACTGAACAACACATTCGAGGCGGTCAACAACGAGCAAAGTCCGAACACGCCGGCGCCGACGACGTCGCTGCGCTCGGGCGGCCCCGGCTCCTTGGTGTCATGGGCGTCGATTGGAAAACAGGGCCGCATCTTCGTCGCCGGCGGCCCCGCGATCGGGCAGCTGTCGGCGTTCAATGGCGCCCCCGCAATAGAGCCGATCCGCGCGTACGCCGGGTTGGGGTCAGCCCACGGCATCCGCGCCACCGCCGAGCTGGCCGCCCGCGAGCTCGAACGCACCGGTGGCCTGCAGCGCAAGGTCGTGGCCGTCGCCACCACCACCGGGACCGGCTGGATCAACGAGGCCGAAGCTGACGCGATCGAGTACATGTTCAACGGCGACACCGCGATCGTGAGCATGCAGTACTCGTTTTTGCCCAGCTGGCTATCGTTCCTGGTGGACAAGGAAAATGCCCGCCAGGCCGGTCAGGCGCTCTTCGAAGCGGTCTCGGCACGTGTGCGCGCGCTGCCGGAAGGACAGCGGCCCAAGCTGGTGCTGTTTGGCGAGAGTCTGGGATCGTTCGGCGGGGAGGCGCCGTTCCTGTCCGCCAACAACATCGTCGCGCGCACCGACGGTGCCTTGTTTAGTGGGCCCACATTCAACAACACGATGTGGCTGGAGGTGACCCGCAATCGCGATAAGGGCTCACCGCAATGGCTGCCGATCTATGAGCAGGGCCAGGACGTTCGATTCGCCGCCAGAGCCGACAACCTTGGTCGCCCGCCAGACCCGTGGGCCAACCCCCGCATCGTGTACCTGCAACACGCGTCCGACCCAATCGCGTGGTGGAACCCCGACCTGTTGCTGCGCAAACCGGACTGGCTGCGCGAAAAACGCGGCTACGACGTGCCGGGCGAGATGGAATGGATCCCGGTGGTGACCTTCCTTCAGGTATCGGCCGACATGGCCGTCGCCGTCGATGTTCCCGACGGGCACGGTCACCGCTACGTCAAAGACGTCGCTAACGGCTGGGCCGCGATCCTGCAGCCGCCGGCTTGGACTCCAGACAAGACTGAACGTCTGCGACTTATGTTGCACGCCAACGAATGAGGCCAAACGGCGCGGTGCTCGCGCACGGTCAGTTCCCCCTGATGAGCGGGGGTTGGGCAAATTAGCTGACACCGCCGGCGGTAAGCCGGAACAAGATCTTGCGGGTCGGGGTCATCGCCATCTGGTCGGTCAACCGCCCGGCGATGGTGAAGGACCGATCCCTGAGTGCCGAACACGCTGCGGCACAAATGCGTTCCAACGCGCACCCGCTCGGGCCGCGGGGCGCCCATTTGGTCCGCTCCACGCGAACATCGGCGTTCGCACACGTGGGGAAGTCGGCGCACGTCCGACGCCATATATACGCGCGCTAGCTGCGGCGCATGGACAGCGGCGGCAGTCGGTTCGGGTCGTCTTCAAGTGCGCTGCGGTCCCAGCCGCCGAGCTCGGCGGCCGCCGCGTAGGTGGTCTGCAAGAAGCGGGCGACCGCGCGGTCGGGGTCATCGGCAGTGCGCACGGCTTCGTAGGGCAGCAGGAATTCTTTGTGTTCGTCGCTGAAGTAGGCGGTGTCTGGTTCAACGCGGTGGCCCGAGAAACCTTCCGGCTCCGGGTATGCGTAGGAGTAGAACGCGCCCTCTTTACCGCCTCCGGGCCAAAAGCCGCAGCTGCTGAGTTCGCGTGAGTACCCCTCAGCCATCACCCAGTCCGGGCAGTTGGGGGCTCCTCCCGGATGCAGGGGGGCGGGCCGTCCGGAAAATCGTGTACAGGCTAAATCCAAAGCACCCCAGAAGAATTGGACAGGGCTGGCCTTTCCGACGAACGCCGCGCGGAAGTTGGTCATGACTCGGTGCGCCGCCACCAGCTGCTGCCAGAACGCGCGCGCCGCATCGGGATCGTATTCAGCATGCTGGTAGTCCTCAGCGAACGGGATAGCGGGTTCTACCTCGTTGGGCTTGCCTATGATATGCGATTCGATGCCGAGACTGTCGAGCGCCGAGAGCGTCTCTCCGTAAAACTCGGCGACCGGTTTGGCAACTAACGGCACCGCCTTCTGGCCCCCGTCACTATGCCGGATCACAAGCATATGGCTGACGAAGTCGAATTCCATGTCGAACACCGCATCTCGGTATGGAACTGCAGCGGTGGTCAATCCCCGTGGACTCACATACAACGTCACTTGCCACCAGTGGTTCAACAGCGGCATGTGAACCATGCGGATCTTGCCGACGATCTGGGTCCACATATGCAAGGTGTCGCGTGTGGCCGGCCATTCGTCCACCATCAGGCATGGCCAGTCGTAGGTCCACGCGGGGCCGTTCATGTCGTTCCCCTGCACAGTTCGCCCAGCGTGCGAACGATTGACTTGGTCGAAAGGTCGTCGATCATGTATGCAACCCAATACCCGCTCATAGGCTCTACCCGCTCCGCTTCCGCTCTGCATGGCCAACTCGAGTCTGCCGGAAGCCGCCGCCCCTTGTCGATATCGATGCGCACAACGTCGCTGGCCTTTCGCGGGTGCCTGTGAACGACGGCGCCAGTTGCAACGTCCGCGATGACATGAAGCAAACCACTGAGACTATTCCGAAACACATCGACGCTGGCAGAAACGTCTCGATTACGTTGCGCCCGTGAGCAAGGCCGCGGATGCGTAAGCGTTCTATCGGTGAATCAGCATCCGCCCGCTGCGATTCCGCGTCGCTACATGAGACGCGGTAATGACAGCTCGGAGGTGTCGACCGGGATCGTCCCAGTTACGGTTTCCGCCGGCGTCCACTCGTCGGAGTCAGGCCCGGAGTCGGTCGCGCGATCCCGGTCATCGACTTTTTCACTAACTTGGGCTTCCTGTGTCGAGACGACGGGTGGTGTCGCCACTAGAGGCGCACGCCCACGCCTGGCGCGCGACGCACGCCAAGCTGTGAGGGGGTGCGATTGGCCATGCTGTCAGCAACGCTGTGGGTTGATCAATCAACGCATGTATGACGTAATCCACAGTTGGCGTGTCCATCTCACGCGAAGGACGTGAATGGTTCAACTGCTCGAGTCCCGCTAAGCCGACGACGTTTGCGTCTGCCCGGTTTCGGCAGCCCGTCGACAGCTCTTGACGAGTCACGGCAAGGACCTCGGGTCGACGCGTCATTGCCTACGTGCCAACAGATTTCACGCACTTCGCTGGAGACTGAATTTCAGACATGGCATCACGCCGTCGCGGGGCAGTGTTTCGGGGCCAACACGTCCGACGCCGTCGGCAAGCAGTTTGCGGAATTGTCGTCGCCCGTCATGAAGCTGCGACATCACGGTTCCCAACGGGATGTGCATGATCTCCGCGATCTCCATGCAACGGAACCCCGCGACATCGGCGTAATACACAAATTCGCGAAATTGCCGCGGCAGTGCCGCCATTGCGGCCTTGAGGTCGTTGTCCGACAACGAATCTTCTACATCAATCGGCGTTGCACTTCGAAGGCCAGACACAGTTCGGCTACATCACGCGGCCGGGTAAGGGAACGGCCGGTGCGCTGCTCGATGCGGTGCATCCGGTAGCGGACGGTATTGGGGTGACAGAACAGCATCTCCCCAGCGGTGCGCATCGGCCCGTCGTGGTCCAGCCACACCCGAAACGTCTCGAACAGGATTTCCCGCTCTTCGTCGGCAAGATCGGCGAAACACTCCATCACGGGGCTCGCGAGTTCGACCATCACTTCGGGTGCGCTGACCGCGGCGGTGGCCAGGATCGAGCCGTCAAACACCGACACCGGCGAGCCGGGGTCTGCCCGGCCCCGCAGCGTCACCCGGGCCTGACGTAGCCCCCGCGCGGTGTCGCGCAGATCGTCGAAGCGGGCGCTGACACCCACCCGGCCGATGGCTACCCGCGCCACCAGCGCCAGCACCGCAGCCAGGTGGCGGTCGGTCTTGACGTGCACGATTCCGACTTCCACGTCGGGCAACCCCCGCCACGCGGAGGACACATCCAGGCTGCGGAGCTTCGCCTCGATACCCGGCAGGGCGTCCACCCTGGACTGGGAGACATCGGCGGCAACCACCACGAATGGACCGGTACTCGGCAACCGAAGATAGTCGGCGGCCTCCCACAGGCTGCACCGCTCGAACAGCCGGCCCCGCATCAGGGCATCGATGAGCTCTGACCGCTTCATTTCGTCGCGCACGACCCGGCGGGTCTGCTCCTGTCGGTACCCGGCGGCCATTGCGCCGGTGAACACGTCCTGAGCGGTCAGTAATTCGGCGGTCAGCGTATGCAACGCATCGCCATTCATGTCGGGCCGGGTCGCGGCCTCGGCGGCTACGGCCTCCCACACCCGCCGGAAACCGACCCGATAAGCCTCCATCACCGACGACAGCGGCACCCCGTCACGCGCCCGCTCAACCCCTAGCCGGGTGGCCGCGGTCACGTTGAAATCGCCACCGGCGGCGATCGCCCCAAAGATCGCTCGCACGTTGGCGGCACAGCCCGCAGCCACCACGTCGAACGGCACCGCCGCGGTCGCCCCGTAGAGCC
>NZ_JBKQQD010000288.1:0-40495 GCF_052144515.1 Mycobacterium sp.
GGCAAGCGGTCACGGATCGGCGGAGTGCACACCTTCAAACCGGAAATGCAGTCGTCCGACACCATTGATAAGGCCCTGTTGCGGCGGGGCGCGCCACCTTTGGCTGCGTCCGACGGAGCGGCGATGGTCAAGCTTCTGGGGGAACTTTGTCAGGCCATCGACCGGCTCGAGCTGACACTGGTCTATCAGCCCAAGTTCGACCTGCGCACCACGAAGATCGTGGGCGTCGAGGCGTTGCTGCGGTGGCCCCACCCCGAGCGCGGCATCCTCGCACCGGAGGAGTTCCTGCCCCTGGCCCGTCGGGAGGGCCTGATGGGACCTGTCAACGATTTCGTGGTGAACAGGGCGCTCGACGATGCTGTGGTGTGGCACGCCGCATCCGTCGACGTGCCGGTTGCGTCGCGGCCGACCGAATAGTCATCGCAGGCGCGATCCTTGACAATCGCACCCGGAGTGCATTTAGGCGACGCCCCGAGGGCCGCGATGCGCTCGGCAACCTCGTCGGCATAAGCCCGCACCGCGTCGACCTGCGGGTCGATCATCTCGTGCACCCCGATGAAGTTGGGCCCCACGACATTCCAGTGAATGTGCTTGAGCGTCAAATGAAGATCGTTGTAAGTGCTCAGTTGCTTCTGCAGCAGTTCGGCAAGCCGCGCCCCCTGCTTGTCCGTCAAGCCCGGAATCGTGAACTGTGTCATCAATCACGGGTAACCCGATACCTCGATCGCTAACCGCGGCCCTCGCTAAATCGAGCGAATGTGCTGCACAGGCAGCCGGGCGCCGCGGCGCGGCTCGTATGCCATTCCGCTGGCTTCAAGCAGGCGAACCACGCGGTGGCGATGCGGTCGCATCGGTTCCAGCAGTTCCAGCATGACGCCGTCATCGACCGGGCGACCTAGCAGCGTCCAGCCGATCATCTTCGGGATGTGGTAGTCGCCCACCGAAACAGCATCGGCGTCACCGAACGCCCGTTGCGCGGTCTCGGCGGCGGTCCACTCCCCGACTCCCGGCAGCGACGTCAACGCGTCGCGCGCCTGCGCCGCCGGCCACGATGCCAGGCGTTCCAGCGACGCAGCCCGACGCGCGCAGCTCACCACCGTCTGGGCCCGCCCGGGGTCGACATTGGCGCGGTGGAACTCCCACGACGGGATGGTCTGCCACACCTGCGCGGATGGCGGGACACGCATGCCGGCCGGCGCGGGGCCGGGCGGCAGTGTCCCGTACTTGGTCAGCAGCACCCGCCAGGACCGGAAGGCATCGGCGCCGGGCACCCGCTGCTCGATGACCGCCGGAACCAACGCTTCCAGCACCTGTCCGGTGCGGCCCATGCGCAGATGCGGCACCCGTCGGTGCGCGGCAGCGACCGTCGGGTCCGTCGGCGCGAAATCGGAGGCGTCGTCATCGGCACCCAGCAGCGCGGGCAGCCGCTCGATGAACTCCTCGGCTCCCCCGCCCCACGCCGCACAGTGGACGGCATTGGGCGCCGCGCGGCTGATCCGCGCCGCGACGGGGCCGGTGGCCAGCAGGCTGGTTCGCCAGATGGTGCCGTCTTCGGCGGTCTGAAAGCTCGGGTCTCGTGGACCCCTGCGCAGCGGCGCCAGCGTGTGCCTGAAGCCGGCGGTGCCGGGGAACGTGACCGTGCGCTCGCTCTTCACCTCAATAGCTCCCTGGCCGCCATGATTGACCGCGATCTGTCTACCGAGACACTATGACCATGTGACCACGCCGTTCGACGACCCGCAGGCGGAACTGGCCTGGATGTTTCTGCAGTGCCTGTGCGATGGCGCCGATATCGAGGAAGGCCTGGCGCTGCTCAGCGACGACTTCACCCACTGGAGCATCATCACCGGTACTTCCTTCGACAAGGAAACGCTGCGTGCGGCGATCGAGCAACGCAAACACCTTCTCCCAGAGGTCAACATCGAGCTGATCCGCTGCGTCAACGAGGGCGAAACGGTGGTCATCGAAGGGCATGTCGACGCCACCACGGAAACGGGAGCCCGCTATGACAGCCCGTTCGTCTGCATCTTCGATACCCGCGACGGGTTGATCGTGGCGATGCGCGAATACAGCGACACCCGGGTGGCGGCGTCGGTATTTCCCGGGCTCAGTTAATCGGCTAAGACGGTGATCTCGGCTTTGTTGGGGTAGAAGGCGACGTGCCCGGCGATCGCCGCGACCGCGGGATAGGGCTGTTCGTAGAACCAGATCGCGTCCTCGACGGTATCGCCGGCCGATGTGGTCACGCTGTAGTAGCTGGCGTCTCCCTTGAAGGGGCAGTAGGTGGCGGTGTCGGTCCGGGTCAGCCGGTCTTCGGCGACGTCGGCCAGCGGAATGTATTGCACCGCAGGCAAAGTGGCCTCCTGCAATACCAGCGCCGCCGTGGTGTCGGCGACGAGTTCGCCATTGACGCGAACCTGCACCCGTCCCTTGGTCGGCTCGATGGTGATCGGGTGTCCAGCGCTGGGTTCTAAGACTTCCCGGTGGGCCATGGTTGATTCCTCCTCAGACGCAGGTGATTGGTGCAACACCGACCGGCGCTCAACGCTTCCCGATCTCGGGCTGCCCGAATGCGTAGCGGTGGTACTGCCCAAACTTCCGCAATGGCGCTACTGCAGCCATCGCCCTGCCCAACCAGCGGTTCACGGGCGTCAGCAAATCGAATGTGTGGCTGTCGAATGCCGATTGCCAGGCCAAAAGACGGGCCGCCGGAACCGCGTCGACGATGTCGGCGGGCCCGTTGGTCGCCCAGTGCAGCCTCGAACCCGAGCGGCGCACGATGGGGTTGCTGAGCTGCGACGAGCGAATCCCGAACGTACTGAACGCATCGAACTGCAGTTCGCCCGAAGGGAACCGATCGACGACACGACGCAGCAGCGCCAGCCCGTCGTCCCTGGTACGGCGTCAGGCCCTCACCAACGAGCAGGGCGGGGCTGTCGGCCGGGATTTCGGCCAGCCAGGACGGGTCGGTCACTGACGCCGCCAGCATCCGGTAATTCGCCCGACCGGGATACCCGCGTTCGCGCAGTCCGATGACTTCGGGGTAGTCGATGTCGTACCACCGCACACCCGCGGGCGGATCCAGCCGATGCACGCGCGCATCCAGGCCACAACCCACGTGCAGCACAGTGACTTCCTCATGCACGGCCAGGAATTGGCGGGTCCAGTCGTCGAAGTGCAGGGTGCGGATGGCGACCGACGGGGCCTGCCGCGCATTGATACCCGTTGCTTCCCAGTCGTAGTTGATGCGCGCGACAGCCGCCTTGGCGTGCTGGTCCCCCAGGATCGAGCGGAGCGCATCGGCGTCGAGCGCCTTGGCGTACAGCGTCGCCAGCATGGTTTGGGGCGGCCCGTTCAAGTCGACACGAATGCGCTCCACGTGGGCGAGCTTATTCGGGTTGGGCGGCGGCGCTGTTCTTCCTGTTTTTCCCGGCGGTACGCATCGCGGCCCAGAACCGGGCGGCCTCGCGAATCGATTCCTCGACCGGACGCGGCTGCCAGCCCAGTTCGCGGACCGCCTTGCTCTGATCGACATCGGCTTCGGCGCGCATCATCCGCACCGATTTGAGGCTGAGTTCGGCGTCTTTGCCGGTGAGCCGGGCCCTGAGGCTGCCCAGCGCGCCCAGCGCATACAGCGCCGGCACCGAGATCGAGCGTGCCGGCGGCGGCACACCGGCCTCGTCGGCAGCGATGCGCACCACATCCTTCAGCGGGATCATCCGTTCGGAGATCAGGTAGCGCTCGCCGATGCGCCCATGTTCTGCGGCGAGAATCATTGCCCTGGCGGCATCGTCGACGCCGACGACTTCCAGCTGGACGCCGCTCATCACGAACGGCAGCTTGCCGAAGACCGCGCCGGCGATGAAGGCGCCGTGCGGGGTGCGGCCCCAGTCGCCGCTGCCGTAGGTCGTCGAGACGCACATTGCGACGGCAGGCAGGCCGGCCTCGGCCACGTACTGCATCACCAGATTCTCGGCCTGAACCCGGGATTGAACGTAGGGAGTCAATCCGCGCGAGCCGATCACGTCGTCCTCGGTCGCCACGTGACCATGCCGCCGGCCCACCGTCGCGTAGGTGCTGGTGAAGATGAACCGGTGCAAGTCGGGTTGTTTGACGGCGACGTCGAGAACGTTGCGCAGGCCTTCGACGTTGGTGCGAAACAGCGGCGCCGGGTCACGCAACCAGGCGCGGGTGTCGACGACGCAGTAGTACACGTCGTCGACACCGTCCATCGCCTCGCGCAACGTGTCGGTGTCGAAGACGTCGCCATGAAAGCGGATGACCTGAAGGTCGTCGATGCCGCGGGTGTTGGCGGTCGGCCGCACCATGGCCCGCACTTGTTCACCGTCGGCGACCAGCTGGCGGGTGACGTGTGAACCCAAGAAACCGTTGGCGCCGATGACCAATTTGTCCAGTTTGGGTTTGGTGCTCACTGCTGCCCACCGCCGTTCTCCTGCATCCAGCGCGCAGCGGCGTCGTCGAGCGTGCCCAGGGCCTGCGCCTTGCGGCACCACTTCAGCCCCGCTTTCAGGAAGCGCAGTGGGTTGTAGATGTCTTCCTGGCGGCACCACAGGCCGTCGCCGGCATAGGTGACGATGGAGATGTTCGTTGCGCTGACGACGCTGCCGTCACCGGGGTCGGCCATCGGATTGTCCAGTTCGCAGATGATCCTTCCGGTGGACTCGTCGATGACCGACCACAACGTCGGGAACGCGATCATGTGGCTGCCCGGGAAGGTGGTCATCGTCCGCTGAATCCAGTCGCGCACCTGCTCGCGACCTTTCATCGTGCCCGCCGCGTGCTCGATGTAGTCGACGTCCGGCGTGTACTGAGCGACCCAGGCGTCCCAGTCGCGTGTTTCGGCGGCCCGGGCGACCGTCTCCTCAAATTTGTCGAACGCGCCCGAAAGTTCGCTACGCGAGAACGCTCGCGTGGTCATCTGGGCTCCTTGGCGCCGTTGCAGGTCATCGCCGGAGTGTAGCCTGGGGAACGTCTTTGGTTCCCGGGCGCTCAGGAGGAACACAGCATGACAAACACCCAAAAAGCGATCCTCGCCGGCGGCTGCTTCTGGGGAATGCAAGACCTGATCCGCAAGCAGCCCGGCGTGCTCTCGACCCGGGTCGGCTACAGCGGCGGCGAGGTCCCCAACGCGACCTACCGCAATCACGGCATGCACGCCGAGGCCGTCGAAATCGTGTACGACCCCGCGGTCACCGACTACCGCACGCTGCTGGAGTTCTTCTTCCAGATCCACGACCCCACAACGAAGAACCGGCAGGGTAACGACATGGGGCCCAGCTACCGGTCGGCCGTCTTCTACCTCGACGACGAGCAGAAGCGAATCGCGCTGGACACCATCGCGGACGTCGAGGCGTCCGGCCTGTGGCCCGGCAAAGTCGTGACCGAGGTCAGCCCGGCCGGGGATTTCTGGGAGGCCGAGCCCGAGCATCAGGATTACCTAGAGCGCTACCCCGATGGGTACACCTGCCACTACGTGCGTCCCGGCTGGAAGCTGCCGCGACGGGCTGACGCTAACACGCCGACCCTGCACTGAGGGCCAGGTTTTCGGCCGGTCCCAGGCCCTGGATGCAGGCTCGGTGACGTCACCGCAGACTCAGCGCCGGCGCACGACGATCTGTCCGCCATCTTTCGGGGTGTAGGCAACACCGCGGCAGTACCAGCCCTCCGCGGGGGCATCGGTGGTCTCGATAGTGAAGTGGCGCAACACCGTTCGAAGCACCACGTCCATCTCCATGTTGGCGAATGCGGCCCCCACACACCGGCGGGTGCCACCGCCGAACGGAATCCACGCGAAGGCGGACGGCTTGGCTCCCACGTACCGCTGCGGATCGAAACGTTCCGGGTGGGGAAAGACGTTGGGGTTCTCGTGTATCTGCGCGATACTGACGATCATCGAATAGCCGCGCGGAATGACCCATTCGCCGAGTTGGTAGACCGGCGGGTAGATGCTGCGAGCCGCGAAATCGATGACGGTCCTGGACCTTTGGACTTCCAGGATCGTCGCCTGACGCAACTCCTGGCCATCGCTGTCGGCTTCCTCGACCAAGGCGGCCAGCAAATCCGGGTGCCGGGTTACCCGCTCGAACGCCCAGGCCAGCGTGGAGGCGGTGGTTTCGTGCCCGGCGGCCAGCAGGGTGAGAAGTTCGTCGCCAATGTCCTTGCGCGACATGGCCGAACCATCGTCGTAGGTGCTTCGCAGCATCAACGCGAGCACATCGGTTCGATCGGCGAAGTTCGGGTCCGCCCGCTCGTCGGCGATCAGTTTGTCGATGACGACGTCGTACTGGCGCCGCCACACGTCCAATCGGCCCCACGGGCTGTAGCGTCCATAGCTGCGTTTGGGTTTCGGCAACGCTGCCAGGCGCGAGCCGAGGGTGACCCAGGGCGGGATCAGCCGGCGCAGCTCGTCGAGTTCGGCCCCGTCGGCCCCGAAGACCGCGCGCAGGATGGCGTTGAGCGTGATGTGCATCATCGACGGCAGCGTTGGGAACGGTTGGCCTTCGGGCCATTTCGCGGTCTCACGCAGGGTCTCTTCTTCGATGATCGCCTCGTAGTTCTTCATGCTCTTGCCGTGGAACGGAGGCGCCAACAACCGTCGCCGACGGCGGTGCTCCTCGCGATCGAGGGCGAACACCGACCCGCTTCCGAACAGGCGGCTGAGATTGGGCTGGATGTTGCCGAGCTCGTCGGGGCTGGTGGTGAAGATCTGCTTGGCCAGCTCCGGGTCGGCGACCACGACGACGCGGCCGAACATCGGCACGTTCAGTGTGAAGACGTTGCCGTAGCGGCGCACCAGATGCCGGATCATCCACCGCCGCGACATCGCAAAGGCCATGCCTTGGAACATCTTTGGGAGCCGGGTGGCAGGGGGCAGTCGGACTGCGGGTGACGCCGGCGGGGCGACGACTGCTTCGCTCATGGCGGGGTGCTCCCAACATTTGGCCCCCGAATTCGGGGCTGGTACCGCGGTGTACCGGGGCTTTGCCGGTACGGTACTCTGTGGTACCAAAGATGACAAGGTCTTTCGAGGTCCCGTATTCACCGAAAGGGGGCCGGGCGTGACATCAGCGGCAGCGGCGACAGCAGTGGCCGGCGACGCGGCTCTCGGCGAGCCGGTAGCCAAGCCGGACCCTTTTCGGCTGCGGCTGCTCGACGGCCTCGCCGCCTCGATCGGTGAGCGCGGATACCGTGCCACCACAGTCGCCGACATCGTCCGCCACGCCCGCACGTCGAAGCGGACGTTCTACGACCAGTTCCCGGGCAAGGAGCAGTGCTTTCTGGAGCTGTTGCGCGCCGACATCGACAGGCTCGGCGACAGCATCCAGGCAGCGGTCGATCCCGAAGCCGACTGGCACCGGCAGATCCGTCAGGCGGTCGAGGCATACGTCGGATATATCGAGGCCCGGCCGGCCATCACTTTGAGCTGGATTCGCGAACTCCCGTCGCTGGGTGCCGCCGCCCGCCCGGTCCAGCGCCGCGGGTTGCAGCTGTTGTCCAACCTGCTCATCGATCTCAGTGCCAGCCCGGGCTTTCGGCGGGCTGATCTGCCGCCGCTGACGGCGCCGCTGGCCGTGATCCTGCTGGGCGGCCTGCGTGAACTGACCGCGCTTGCCGTCGAAGATGGACGACCCGTCCGGGAGATCGTCGAACCGGGAGTGGATGCGTCGGTAGCGCTGCTCGGGCCTCGACACTGAGCACACGTCGCCTAGGCTCATCGCAAACCGCCAAGAAACTTAAGGACTGCGATGCGGCTATCCACCCGAAACCAGCTCAAGGGCACCATCACCGAAGTCGACCTCGGCACCGTGATGGCGGTCGTGAAGGTTCGACTCGACGGCGGCGATCAGATCGTGACCTCCTCGGTGACCAAAGATGCCGCGCTTGACCTCGGCCTGGCGGTCGGTCAGCCCGCGACGGTATTCATCAAGTCGACAGAAGTGACGATCGGCGTCGAATAACCGTGGCCGCCACCGTGCGCGCCGAAAGCTTCTATGCCGACACCAAAAATGTTGCGCTGGAAGCTGTTCCGATCCCCGAGCCGGGACCCGGCGAGGTTCTGATCAAGGTCAGGCGCCGACCATCGGGCCCACGGCAGTGTTCGGGTTGACCCGCAAGCAGGTGCTCGGCCACCTCGGCTACCAGAACGTCGACATCGCAACCCTGGCGAAATTGGTGTCGTGTGGGCGCCTTGACGTGTCGCGTTCGATCAGCGAGATCGTCTCACTCGAAGATGTCGCGTTGGGCATCGAGAAGCTGGAGCGTCAGGAGGGCAACCCGATCCGCATCCTGGTCAAGCCTTGAGAAAAGCCCGGCACACACGCCGCGACACATAAACCACGCATACGACACGCCGAAAAGCACCGCCGCAGTTTATGAATCGGCGTCGAGGCAGGCTCGTATCCGGTGCCACGCCGTGCTCGCTGGTGGATTATCCAGTGGCCGTTCGGTCTAGCAGGCCAAACGAATCAGCCATGTTGTCGCGCTGAGGTGGCAAATTGTAGCCGACTCCCCCCAGAGCCCAGTGTGGTAAATGTGACCCATGCGCCCTGTGGGGTATTTGTCGGCCACATCTGTCACACCGGTCTTCCGCAAAGACGATGTCCGTTGTGCCCGCCCAGGCGCCCACAGCTACTCCAGGAATCGCTCGACATACGGCGCGAATCGGGAACGCAGATCGTCCTCCCGCAGCCCGAACATCTCGTAGGACGTTTCGACGCTTCCCAGCCGGCCGCGCCGGTGGCCACTCAGATAGTCAGCGACAGCGCTGCGCGCTTGTTCGGTGAACGGTTCGCCGGCCAGGGCGTAGACCTTTTCGGCAACCCCGAATTCGTCGGCCATGAAATCGTCGAATCGGATGTCGATCGAGCGGTCGGGTCCGATGGTGTCGCGATCGCGGACGAGCGCGTTCAGCATTTGTTCGAGACGGTCGATCCAGGAATTCGCGATCTGTTCCACCGGCACCGGTGCGCGGTGCATGCGGGCGGAGTAGGTGATCATCGCAACCATCGACAACGCCACCGGCACCGGGTCGCGATGGGTGAACACGGCGATGCTGCCGGGGAAAACGCGATCCAGCACCGGCACCTGCTCGAGGTGCTGGGGCGACTTGAGCAGCCAGCGCCGCCCCCCGCGCAGGAACTGCATCGCCTTGAGCTGGGTGGCCAGGTATTCGTAGTGGGGCGTCTGGTCGTGGGCCCGGTAGTAGTCACGCCAGCGCGGAACGTCGGCGAGAGTCTCGAACAGCATCGTGGACACGTCGTTGGCGAGCAGCTGGATCTCTTCGTGGACGTGATCGGTGGTCATCTCGTGCATGAGCGCGAAATGCGGCATCACCATGTTGATCACCCCGACCGCGACGTCCATCCGCGTCCGCCGCGGATCCGGCTCTAATAGAGGGTCCCGGCCAACCTCCTGCGGCAATGGGAACGGCTCGACGCTTTCCCAGTACGGCATAGTGCGGAAGGTGGGCGCCGCCGCCAGCAGATTGTGCAGGTGGGTGGTGCCGGTGCGGGGCAGCCCGGCGATCACCACCGGCGGCCGCAGTTCGATGTCGTCGATCTCGGGGTGCCGGCTCAACAGGTCGGCCAGCAGGAGCCGGTTCTTGAGCAACTGCAGCAGTTGCCCGTAGAAGTTGACCACCCCGGCGTCGTGCAGACCGTCGATCTCGCGCAGCGCGGCGAGGTAGACGTCGAACCGTTCGCGGTAGTCGTCGGGACCGAAATCGCGCATGCCGGTGTCGGCGCTGGCCTGGGCGTGCAGCGCGTCGGCATCCAACGGGCACTGCGGGGCCAGCGTGGCCATCATGTCGAGGATCTGCTGGGCCTCCGTGCTGAATCGAGGTTCGGCCAGGTCGTCAAGACGAACTTGGGTCACGGCGACTTATGTTACTCTGAGTTTCGTAATGGTTGTTGATTTTGGCCGACCCCGTGACTCACGCATCGACGGTGCGGTGCTGCGCGCCACGGTTGAGCTTCTCTCCGAAACCGGCTATCCGGGGCTGCTGGTCTCCGCCATCGCCGAGCGGGCCGGCACCAGCAAGCCGGCGATCTACCGGCGCTGGCCGAGCAAAGCGCACCTCGTGTACGAGGCCGTGTTCCCGATCGGCGCCGCGACGGCCATTCCCGATACCGGATCGCTGCCCGAGGACCTGCGCGAAATGGTGCGCCGCGCAATGGTTTTCCTGACGACACCGGCCGCCACGGCGGCGCTGCCGGGGCTGGTCGGCGAGATGGCGGCGGATCCGACGCTGCATTCGGCGCTGTTGGAGCGGTTCGCCGGCATCATCGGCGGTGGGCTCGCCGAGTTGCTGGAAAGAGCCGCGGCGCGGGGCGAGGTCCGCGCCGACGTGACCGCCGGCGAGCTCGCCTCCCAATTGACGGAAGCCATCGCCGGCATCACATTGATGGGCCTGCTCACGCGCCCCGCCGAACTCGACGACACCTGGGTCGATAGCACCACCACGTTGCTCCTGAAGGGAATCAGCGCATGACGAACGAATCGACCGCCGCGTGGCGAGAGCTGCTGGCGACCGTCGGGGAACTGGACCGCGGCTTCCTCGAGGGCGACCGCGCGGTCACCGACGACCGGCACATCGCCGACGGCTACCGGATGCTCGCCGCCACATTGGGCGTGGCGTTCGACACCTATCTGTTCCCCGAACCCGGCCGGCCGCAGTTCGTCGCGGTGAACACGCCGTTCCGGCGCGATCGTCGCTGGGGCGGCGACAACACCGACGCGTACTACCTCATCTGCCCCGTCGAGCCCACGCGGCGCTACCGCATCAGCGGCAATAAGGGCGACAGCGTGTACTTCTCGGTGACGGCGTACAACGAACCATCGCCCGGCGCGTGGTCGGACCGGGTCGTTGCGATCATCCGGGACACCGACCTCGACATCGGCGCCGACGGCAACTTCAGTTTCGAATTTCCCGCGACACCCGACGCCGCCGTGCTGATGACCCGTGACTACCAGGCCGACCCGCTGACCGGCCGCCCGGTTTCCTGGCAAATCGAAGCGCTCGACGAGCCCGACCCGCTACGGCACGGCGACGCGGAGACCGCCGCACGTCTGCGGGCGACGGCCACCTGGCTGCGCACCATGTTCGCCATCGTTCCTCTGGCCGTCGGAACGCGCACGGACGAGAAGCACGCACTCGGGCACGAAACCGCGCATGCCGCAAACCAATTCGCCGACCCCTACCAGGTGCCCGACGCCAACTTCGGCTGGTCGGCGCGCGACGCCTGCTACTCATACGGCAGTTTCGTGCTCGACGACGACGAAGCGCTGGTCATCAGGCACCGGCCGCCGTCGTGCAGGTTCTGGAACCTGGTGGTGTGGAACCAGTTCATGGCCACCTATGGAGCCTCAGATGCTCGTTGCTCCCTCAACGGCCACAGCGCAGTGCTCAATAGTGACGGCTCCGTGACGATCGTCTTGTCCCGCGGCATGACGGCACACCCGAATTCACTGACCGCGCTGGGCTATCCACGTGGCAACCTCGCCTTCCGGTGGTTCCTCGCCGACGGGGTGCCGGCACGGCCGGAGGTAGAACTCCTCAAGACATCGGACGCGCCGACCGACGTGTATTAAACCTCGCGGACCAGCTCGCTGGCCCGGCCCAGGATGGCCAGCTTGGCATCCACCGTGTCCCCCGCCGGATACAGCCGCACGGTATTCACGCCGGCATCTCGCCAGACAGCGAGTCGCGCCCGCACCATCTCCTGAGTCCCGATCAGGGTGGTGGCCAGCACCATCTCGTCGGTCACCAGCCCGGCCGCGCCGTCGCGGTCGCCGCCCCGCCAGCGCTGGCGTACCTCGCCCGCGACTTCGGCCCAGCCCTGCCGGCTGTAGGCCTGGTTGTAGTAATTCGTGCTCGACGATCCCATGCCGCCGAGGCTGAACGCGAGTTCTTTCTTGCGGTCGGCGACCATGCTGGTGAGTTCGTCTTCGTCGGCGGCGAAGGCGACTTCGGCACCCTGACAGATGTCGATGTCGGCACGAGTGCGGCCGGCAGCCGCCAGGCCGTCGTCGAGGTGGGCGAAGTAGGCGTCCCCGGCGCCTTCCGGGACGAAGCTGGTGCCCAGCCATCCGTCGGCGACCTCTCCGGTCAACCGCAACATTGCCGGCGAGAGCGCGGCCAGGTAGATCGGGATGTCGTGCTCTGGACGCGTCGACAACCGCATCGGCACCGCTTCCCCGCCGGGGCGAGGGATCTGAAACTCTTTGCCGGAGTATGAGATTTTGCCGCCGCCAAACGCCTGCCGCACGATGTCGACGGTTTCGCGCATGCGGGTCAGCGGCCGGTTGAACGAGGAGCCGTGCAGGCCCTCGATCACCTGCGGACCGGACGCGCCCAGGCCGAGTAGAAACCGCCCAGAGCACAGATTAGATAGCGTGATCGCGGTCTGGGCGACCAGAACCGGCGACCGGATGCCGAGCTGCAGGATCCCCGAACCGAGCAGCATCCGGCTGGTCCGCGCCGCGAGATAGCCTAGCGCCGACGGCGCGTCCGAACCCCATGCCTCCGCGACCCAGCAGACGTCCAGCCCCAGCTTTTCCGCCTCGACGACAAATGCCACGATTTCACTGACATCGCGACCCGTGCCGGACAATTCGACCGTCGTCGCGGTCCGCATCACCGCACCCCGTGTTCAGCCAGCCGCTTGATCGCCGCCAGAGTCTTGTCGATCGCGGCCTCGAACTCACGCAGCCGCACGAAAACGATCTTTTGTTCCTTATCGGGCATCGAGTCGATCGCCACCGACAAGCCCGAGCGTCCCGGGCCCATCTGCATCCAGAAGCTCAGTGCGGTACCCCCGTCGCGGGGCGTCAGCCGAAAGCGCCACTTCGCCGAGGGATTGTCGGGGTCGCCTACCGCCCAAGCGAATTCACGGGGCTCGTCGTACTCGATGATCTGCGAGGTGGAGCTCCATTGTCCGAACGCCTCGTGCTCGTTGTATCCGACGAAGCGGGCACCCACCCGGGGCCTGTCGGCTCCGTCGGCCCACTCCACCCGCTGCAGCTCGTTGCTGAGCGTCGGCATCAGCTGGATATCGGAGACCAGACTCCAGACCCGCTCTGGATCGACGTCGATCCATGTCGATGCTTCCACTGTTGGGTTGTCCGCGTAGCGGGCGCCGGTCCATTCCACGGCCCCATTGTCCCCCACCCGGAGGTGGGCGACACCCGCCAATTACGCGGCGGCTGGGACTCGATCGGCTGGCTTGCCCTGGGCCGTGCGCCGCAGAGGCCAGGACTCCGGGAAGGCCAACTTGACGATCTTGCGGACGACGGTGCCGAACTGCCGCGGCAGCGGGCCGCTGTTGTACGGGACGCCGTAGCGTTCGCAGATCTCTTGCACCTCGGGCGCGATGTCGGCGTACCGGCGCGCCGGAACGTCCGGGAACAGGTGGTGCTCGATCTGGTGCGACAGGTTGCCGGACATTAGATGGAAGAACTTGCCGCCGGTCAGGTTCGCCGAACCGAGGACCTGACGGAAGTACCACCTGCCGCGCGACTCATCCTTGGTCTCCTCGACGGTGAATTCCTGTGTGCCGTCCGGGAAGTGGCCGCAGAAGATGATCATGTACGACCACACGTTGCGCATCAGGTTGGCCGTGAGGTTGCCGCTGAACACGAACGGCGCGAACGGGCCGGCCAGCAGCGGGAAGGCGACGTAATCCTTCAGCGTCTGGCGGCGGGTCTTCTTCCAGATCGCGCGCAGCACGTCGCGCTTGTCGGCAAGCTTGATTTCACCGGAGGTGATGCGCTCGGTTTCCATTTCGTGCAGCGCGACGCCGTACTGGAACAGCACCATCAGCAGGAACGCGTAGACCGGGTTGCCCAGGAAATACGGGCTCCACTTCTGGTCTTCGCTCATCCGCAGGATGCCGTAGCCGATGTCGCGGTCCATGCCCACGATGTTGGTGTGGGTGTGATGCATGTAGTTGTGCGAATGCCGCCACTGATCGGCGGGGCAGGCGGTGTCCCACTCGAAGGATTGGCCGGAGATCGCCGGGTCACGCATCCAGTCGTACTGACCGTGCATGATGTTGTGGCCGATCTCCATGTTGTCCAGGATTTTCGCGATGCCGAGCATCCCGGTACCCAGCAGCCACGCCGGGGGCAGGAACAACAGGGCGCGCCCACCCACTTCCAGCGCGCGCTGGGTTTTGATGACGCGACGGATGTAGTCGGCGTCCTTTTCGCCGAGGTCTGCTATCACGCGTTCTTTGATGGCGTCGAGTTCGCGGCCGAATGCTTCGGCCTGCTCGGGGGTGAGGGCGATCGTGTTATTTGGCATGGCTTTTCCTTTTGGGTCTGGTTGGACTAGAGGGCCAGCTCGACATCGCCGACCGGGACGGACACGCAGATCTGCACGTCTTCGTCTCGGACGGTGGAGACCGAGCCGGTGGTCAGGTTTCGCACGGTGCCGGCGGTCTTGCGCCTTGTGCAGGTGTGGCAGATGCCCATTCGGCATCCGTTCTGTGGTGTCAGGCCGGCCGATTCGGCCTGTTCCAGCAGCGAGCGGCCGTCGTCGGTGACGTCAATACCGCTGTCCGCGAATGTTATTCGGCCACCGGACGGCTTCACTGGCGGCTCGAACACCGGCGGCACGAAGCTCTCGGTGTACACGTTCTCGCAGTGCTGCTGGACGGCCTGGACCAAAGTGGTTGGCCCGCAGACGAACACCACGTCGGGCGACCGCATCGCGGTAGCCAGATGCTGCGGTCCGAAGGAGCCGACGAGATCGCCGGCGCCCGATCGGGTGTAGCCGTGCAGCACCCGTACGCGCCTGAGTGCGGCCAGCTCGTCGCGGTAGCACGCCTCTTGCGGGGTGCGCGCGTAGTGGACGAACGCGATCTCGCCCCGGTGGCCCTCGGCGACCAGCGTGCGCAGCATCGCCATGACGGGCGTGATGCCGCTCCCGCCCGAGACGAACAGGATTCGTCGGGGCCGCTCCTCGGGTAACACGAAGTCGCCGCCGACGCCGGCCAGGCCGACCACCATGCCGCGACGGGCATGCTCGTAGAGGTAGGTCGAGACCAGCCCGCCGTCGTGGCGACCGATCGTCAGCTCGAGGTTGGGACCGCCTTCGGCGTTGGCCGGCGAGTAGCAGCGAGTGTGCCGGCGGCCATCGATGTCGACCGTGAGGTTGACGTACTGACCGGCCTTGACGGAGTAGGTGGAGGTAAAGGTCTGGTTCGGAGCGAGAGTGAGGGTGACGCTGCGCGGAGTGCTCCGGCGCACGTCGACGACCTTGGCCCGGGCCTCGCCGATCGTCCAGGTCGGTGCCACCAGTTCGGTGTAGCGGTCGATGCCGTGCGGACCGGTGAGCAGGTCTACCAGGTCTGAACTCAGAACTCGCCTGCGTAAACTCTGAGCAAGAGTCCGAGTGGAAGTTTGAGTGAACATATGTACACCGTGCGGCTAGACACCCCAGCTAGTCAAGGCTTTTTTGCTGGTATGTGGTAGGTTTCACATAGTGAACAGCCGTGCTCCTAGCTCACACCCACGCCGGTCGGGGCGGGACCGTTCACGCGAAACCCCCTCGCGCGAGGAGCGCAAGGAGGCGACACGGCGCGCCATCATCGCCGCGGCGCTCAAGCTGCTGCAGGACGGCAGCTTTTCCAGCCTCAGCCTGCGCGAGGTGACCCGCGAGGTGGGAATCGTGCCCGCGGCGTTCTACCGTCACTTCGAATCGATGGAGGCCCTCGGGCTGGTGCTGATCGACGAGTCGTTCCGCACCCTGCGCGACACCCTGCGTGGAGCGCGCGCGGGCAAGCTCGACCCGACCCGGGTCATCGAATCGTCCGTCGAGATCCTGGTGGGCAGCGTCGCCGAACGACGCGAGCACTGGCGCCTCATCGGCCGCGAGCGCTCCAGCGGCCTGTCGGTGCTGCGCTACGCCATCCGCACCGAGATCCGGCTGATCACCTCCGAGCTGGCCACCGACCTGGCGCGCTTCCCCGGGCTCAACGCCTGGAGCACCGAAGACCTCAACGTGCTGGCAACGCTTTTCGTCAACGCCATGATCGCCACCGCCGAGCTGATCGAGGACGCCCAGAGCGCCGAAGCGCTGGAAGAGATCCGGCGCGTCGCCGTCAAACAGCTGCGGATGATCGCCATCGGTATTGCCGGCTGGCGAAGCAGCCCCTGACCTGGGCTAGACGAGAATTTCCGATTCCCGGTGTGACCGACCGCGCAGGCGCATACGCTGCGGCGCATGTACTACCGCGCATCTCTCACCGCGGCGGCCATCGTGGCGGCTGGGATCGCTGGGACCGGGGTTCCGGCGCCGGCCCGGGCGGACGTCGCCGACGACTACTTCCTCCAAGCCCTCGATGGCTTCGGCCTGCAGTACGGCACCCTCGAGAAGGCGATCTCGGTAGCCAAGGCCGACGTTTGCGGCCAATTGGACGGCAACCCCGGCGCATCGATTAACGATGTTGTTTCCGGCGTGGCGACCGACACCAACCTGTCGATCGCGGACAGCTCCCTCTTCACCGGGTCGGCCATCGCCGCATACTGCCCGCAGTACAAATCCATCGTCAATCCGACACCAGTGCCGATCGTCAATCCGACACCAGTGCCGGGCGGGCCGATGAACGTGCCGATTTCCTAGGCGACGCCGCCGCTACAACGGCAACGGCCACCGCTCACCTGGCGGTGGTCGGTGCCGTCAGTGGCGTTAGACGGACCCAGTCCAGCGCGGTATTTCTGGGTTGGCCAATCGCGAAAAGGCTGAATGTCAAGCCTTACCAGGCATACCACAGCGTGCAAAGGTGCGGGCTTTCCCTCCTCAGCTCCTCAGCCGCTCAGCGAGACCTGCGAGCACGTAGCCATGAAGTCTCAGAACGGCTTTCCGGTGGGGCCGGGAGAGCCGGCGTTACCCAGGCCGGCGGGGCCGGTGCCGCCGGCTCCGCCGAGACCGGCGGTGGCACCACGAATGCCGGCGACCAACAACAACGCACTGCTAACCAATTTAAACTCAGCAACGAAATCCCGCTCGCCCAATTAAGCGTTTCGGCTAAATCAGCAGTAGATACCCCACACCGAACACCAGTTGCGGAAATCAGCGCGGCGCCCGCCACATCGGCCAAATGGTGGGACCGCCGTCCGGTAGCACGATCTCGTCAGTCACCTCAAAGCCAAACCGTTGGTAATAACCAATATTCTGGTGTTTGGTCGACTCCAGATAAGCAGGCGCACGTTCAGCGTCAACACGGTCCAGGCGCGACCGCATCAACACCTGCCCAAAACCCCTGCCGCGCACCGTTGGATCGCTTCCAATCACACCCAAATACCAATGCGGTTCTTCGGGGTGTACGCGCTTCATCAGTTCCTGCACCGCGCGTCCCCGCATCGAACGCGCGCCGAATACCCGGATGAACGTTGGCGTCATCGCCAGCTGTGCCCAGCGCGTTTCTTGCCATTCATTGGGCGGATCCCAGAGCGCCGCCGCGCCGATGTCCGGTCCATCGCAGGCGACCTCCACGCCGCCACGAGCCAGGTGGTGATGGCGGGTCATCGTCGCAAACAACCGGTATAGCTGCGCGGTCCGCGGCTTCTCATCGGGAAGCAGCCAGACCATCACGGGGTCGTCATAAAACGCCCGTGCCAAGGTGCGTGACAGCTCGCGGACATCGACCTTGCGCGCTGGACGTGCCTGGGGAGCCACCCGAGCCACGCTAGCGGGTGACCGGGACGGCTAAAACGAGTAGTCGCGGAAAGTCATGACGAAGCCGACCACCGCGGCAATGGCGGCCAACAGAGAGATGACGATCGAAAGCCACGGGATGTGGATCGACGAGGTCGGCCAGCACGAAAAGAATGCGCCCGCCAACAAGCACACGCCGTAAAGCGGTGTGCGCTGGGGATGCTCACCCCGCGCCATAAAGCTCGCAATTTCCACCCGCGCCCGTCCCGAAACCGCCGGATGTAGCGGGCCGCGCGGCGGGTATCTTGATCGGGTGACCGGCATCTCGCGGCGGGCGTTTGGGCGGATGACTGCCGGGCTCGGCGTGCCCGGCACCGGCGGGTTATCGGGCGGCTGCGGCGGGCCGACCTCCCAGCACGCCATGTCCAGCGGTCCGGAGCCCTCGCCGGGCAAGGGCGTGGGCGTCATTTTGTCGCATGAACAGTTCCGCACCGATCAGCTTGTGGCGCAAGCCCAGGCCGCCGAAAAGGCCGGCTTTCAATATGTGTGGGCCAGCGACCACCTTCAGCCGTGGCAGGACAACGAGGGTCATTCGATGTTTCCTTGGCTGACCCTGGCCCTGGTGGGCAGCAGCACCAGCCGCATCGAGTTCGGCACGGGGGTGACCTGCCCCATTTACCGCTACCATCCGGCCACGGTGGCCCAAGCATTCGCCTCACTGGCGATCTTGAGTCCGGGACGGGTGTTTTTAGGGCTCGGCACCGGCGAACGACTCAACGAACAGGCCGCCACCAATACCTTCGGCCGCTACACCGAGCGCCACGACCGGCTGATCGAAGCGATCGGACTGATCCGCATCTTGTGGAGCGGTGACCGAATCTCGTTCACGGGCAGATATTTTCAGACGAATGCCTTGAAGCTTTACGACCAACCGCCCAAGCCGCCGCAGATCTTCGTGGCTGCCAGTGGTCCCAAAAGCGCAACACTGGCCGGTCAATACGGGGACGGCTGGATCACCCAGGCCCGGGACGTCACGAACACGAAACTGCTCGCCGCGTTCAACGCGGGCGCCCAAGCCGCCGGGCGCGACGCCGCCGGCCTTGGTAAACGCGCCGAACTGTTCGCCGTCGTCGGCGATAACGCCCAAGCCGCCCGCGCCGCCGCCTTATGGCGGTTCACCGCCGGGGCGGTCGACCAGCCCAATCCCGTCGAGATCCAGCGTGCCGCCGAATCAAATCCCATTGACAAAGTCCTCGGCAACTGGACGGTCGGCACCGACCCCGCCCCTCACATCGCTGCCGTGCAGACGGTTATCGACGCCGGCGCCATTCCGTTTCTGCACTTTCCCCAGGACGACCCCATCAGCGCGATCGACTTCTACCGCACCAACGTCCTACCCAAGCTGCATTAAATCGGTTGCACCGCAGCAGGTTCAGGACACCCAGGGGCCGATGCCGCCGATCTTGTCGATGTGGATGCGCGTCAGGACTCCAGGCGGTGCTCCGGCCGGCGGAAACACGTCCGGGTTGGACAGGGTCTGGGCGAGTTGTTTCAAGAGCTCGGGCGCACCGCCCTCGACGATCCGGGCGGTGCCATAGACCGCGAGGTAGGACCGTAGCTCCGGGGCCACATCTCCCACCGCGGCGATCGTGAGGGCCACCCGGGGATCGTTGCGGACGTTGCGAACCTTCTTGTGTTCGGCGAGGTGGGCGGTGACGAGTTCGTCCCCGTCCGGTGTCGACTGCAGTGCGACCCAGACCAGGGACACCTGCGGGCTGCCGTCGGGATTGAGGGTGACCAGGGTGGCGTCGGCACCCTTTCCGATGAGGTCACGTGCGGCGTCGTTGAGTTTCATACGTTCGTTGTACCGCCTCGCTGGCCATTTAATTCCCGGATTTACCATGGCTCCAGCTCGCTATACCTAAGATGCCGGTGCGATGCTGCGCCGGGGAACGGTGGCCGACGGTGTGGGACTTCGAAACGGACCCGGAATACCAGGCGAAGCTGGACTGGGTGGAAAAGTTCATGGTCGAGGAACTCGAACCGCTCGATCTGGTCTCCCTTGATCCTTACGACAAGAAGAACGCCGAGATGATGGCGATCCTGCGGCCGCTGCAGCAGCAGGTGAAGGACCAGGGGTTGTGGGCCGCGCACCTGACACCCGAGCTCGGCGGGCAGGGCTTCGGCCAGGTCAAGCTCGCGCTGCTCAATGAGATCCTCGGGCGCTCGCGCTGGGCGCCGTCGGTGTTCGGCTGTCAGGCACCCGACTCGGGAAACGCCGAGATTCTGGCGCTGTTCGGCACCGACGAGCAGAAGGCCCGCTATCTGCAGCCGCTGCTGGACGGCGAGATCACGTCCTGCTATTCGATGACCGAACCGCAGGGTGGGTCTGATCCCGGGATGTTTGTGACGGGTGCGACCCGCGACGGTGACGACTGGGTGATCAACGGGGAGAAGTGGTTTTCCAGCAACGCCAAACACGCCTCCTTTTTCATCGTGATGGCCGTGACCAAGCCCGACGTCCGCACGTACGACAAGATGTCGCTGTTCATCGTTCCCGGCGAGACACCGGGCATCGAGATCATCCGCAACGTCGCGGTGGGAGGCGAGTCGGGTAAGCACGGCTCGCACGGCTACGTCCGCTACAACGACGTCCGGGTGCCGGCCGATCATGTGCTGGGCGGCGAAGGCCAGGCGTTCATGATCGCGCAGACGCGCCTCGGCGGTGGCCGCATTCACCACGCTATGCGCACAATCGCCTTGGCGCGCAAGGCCTTCGACATGATGTGTGAGCGCGCGGTGTCGCGGCAGACCAGGCACGGTCGACTGGCCGACTTCCAGATGACCCAGGAGAAGATCGCCGACAGCTGGATCCAGATCGAGCAGTTCCGGCTGCTGGTGCTGCGCACCGCTTGGCTGATCGACAAACACCACGACTACCAGAAGGTGCGCCGCGACATCGCGGCGGTGAAAGTCGTCATGCCGCAGGTGTTGCATGACGTCGCGCAGCGGGCCCTGCACCTGCACGGCGCGCTCGGCGTCTCCGACGAGATGCCGTTCGTCAAGATGATGGTGGCCGCCGAGTCACTGGGCATCGCCGACGGCGCCACCGAGCTGCACAAGATGACGGTGGCCCGCCGCACGTTGCGCGAATACCAGCCTGTGACAACACCTTTCCCGTCGCAGCACATACCCACCCGGCGGGCCGAAGCCCAGGCCCGGCTGGCTGAGCGCCTGGAGCACTCCATCGCCGAGTTCTGATCGGGCGCCGCGACACTTAAACCACGCACACGACACGCCGAAAAACGCAGCCGTGGTTTATATCTCGAGAAGCCTGGCGCGGGCTCGGCACCATCCCGACGCCCATCACCACCGCGACACTTAAACCACGCACATGACACGCCGAAAAACGCAGCCGTGGTTTAAGTTTCGCGGTACCGGAACGTCACGAAACGTAGCGAACGATACTTTCGGCCACGCACGCTGGCTTGGGCGACCCGTCGATCTCGACGGTGGTCGACACGACCGCCTGCACGGCTCCATTCCCGACGTCCTCGACACCGACCAACGAGCTGGTGGCGCGAACCCTCGATCCGACGGGTACCGGCGCAGGAAAGCGAACCTTGTTGAGGCCGTAATTGATTGCGAGCTTGATGCCGTTCACGGTGTAGATCTCATGCTGTAGCCGCGGCAGCAGCGAAAGCGTCATGTAGCCGTGCGCGATCGTCTTGCCGAACGGGCCCTCGGCCGCGCGTTCGGGGTCGACGTGGATCCACTGATGGTCGCCGGTCGCATCGGCAAACAGGTTAACGTCTTCCTGGGTGATGGTCACCCAGTCGCTCTGCCCGATGGTCTCGCCCGCGGCCGCGGCAAGGTCTGCTACTGACTCGAAAGTGCGCATGGGGGTAAGCATAGAACCTGTGAGACTGCTGCTGATTGCCGATACCCATATCCCCAAACGCGCACGCGACCTGCCCGCACAGGTCTGGGACGAAGTCGCGAACGCAGACGTCGTCATACACGCCGGCGACTGGGTAACACCCGACCTGCTCGACGAGCTGGAAGCCAGGGCGACTCGACTGATCGCGTGTTGGGGAAATAACGACGGATCCGCCTTAAGGCAGCGGTTGCCGGAGCGCGCCGACACGACGTTGGCGGGCGTTCGTTTCACCGTCGTGCACGAGACCGGGGCGGCGGCCGGCCGCGAAGGCCGGTTGTCGCGGCTGTATCCGGACAGCGACGTCCTGGTGTTCGGGCACAGTCATATCCCCTGGGATACGAGGACAAGCACCGGGTTGCGCCTGCTTAATCCAGGTTCGCCGACCGACCGCCGCCGCCAACCGTTCTGCAGCTACATGACCGCGGGCGCCGACGACGGGGAACTGAAGGACGTGGTGCTGCATCGTCTTTCGAAAAGTAGCTGACAGCTAGGCCATACATAGCCCGCACACATATATAGCTCGTAAACAGAGATATATGCAGGCACTCAAGGAACGCACCGAGCTGGTCGCCGAGGTGTTCGGCGTCGTGGGGAGATTCCGCCGGCAGCTCCGCCGGTCGGCCGGTCGCGGGTTCGACTCCGCGCGGCTCACCGAATCGCAATCGGAGCTGTTATGGCTGGTCGGCCGGCAACCGGGGATCTCGGTCAGCGCCGCGGCCGCCGAACTCGGACTGGTGCCCAACACCGCCTCGACTTTGGTCTCCAAGCTGGTAGCCAACGGATTGCTCATCCGGACGGTCGGCGACGCCGACCGTCGGGTCGGTCAGCTACGGCTGGCCGAGCCCACCCAGCGGATCGTCGACGCGTCCCGCGCCGCACGGCGAGCGTTGCTGTCCGAGGTGCTCGGCGAACTTGACGGCGATCAAATCGGTTCTCTGACAAAGGGGTTAGAGGTGCTTGACACGATATCCCAACTATTGCAGGAGCGACGTTCATGAGCGGATCACTGCCAATGGCCATCGACTGCCGGAAGCTGACCTACCGCTACGGCCGGTTCACCGCCGTCGACGACCTGACGTTGCAGGTACGGCCCGGCGAGACCATGGGCCTGCTGGGCCCCAACGGCGCGGGAAAGACGACGTTGGTGCGAATGCTCACCACGCTGACACCGGTGCAGCAGGGCGAATTGCGCATCTTCGGAATGGACTCGCGCGATCAGACTGTCGATATCCGAAGCAATATCGGCTATGTGCCGCAACAGCTTTCGATCGAGCCGGCGCTGACCGGCCGGCAGAACGTGGAATGGTTCGCACGGCTGTACGGGGTGCCCCGCGCCCAGCGTGCCGAGCGCGCCGATCAGGCACTGGCCGCCATGCAATTGCATGACGTGGCCGACCGGCTGGCAGGGACCTACTCCGGCGGCATGGTGCGCCGCCTGGAAGTGGCCCAGGCACTGGTCAACCGCCCGTCGCTGCTGGTGCTCGACGAACCGACCGTGGGGCTGGATCCGATCGCCCGGGACGGCGTCTGGACGCAGGTGCAGAACATGCAGTCTCAGTTCGGCATGACCGTGCTGCTGACCACCCATTACATGGAGGAAGCCGATGCGTTGTGCGATCGGGTCGCGTTGATGCATCACGGCGTGTTGCGGGCCGTGGGCACTCCCGCCGATTTGAAGGCCCAGATATCCAAGGTGTCGCCGCGCGCCACGCTCGAGGATGTGTTCCGCCACTACACGGCGCACGACTTGTCCCGGGGATCGGAGGACTCGCAGGAAGCAGCCGAGTCGTTCCGCCAAATCCGTTCCAGCAGAAAGGTTGCCAGCCGTGCAAGTTGATCACGCTGCCGGAGTCACGCTGGTCCGCGCCCCGCGCGGATGGCACCGAGTCGCCGCAACGCTGGACCGCGTCAGCGCGTTCGCGATCGTCGAACTGCAGAAGCTGCAGCACGACCGCACCGAACTCGTCACCCGGATGGTGCAACCCGCGCTGTGGCTGCTGATCTTCGGCACCACGTTCAGCAAGCTGCACGTCATTCACACCGGCTCGGTGTCCTATCTGGCGTTTCTGGCGCCGGGGATCATCGCCCAGTCGGCGCTGTTCATTTCTATCTTCTACGGCATACAGATCATCTGGGATCGAGACGCCGGCATCCTCGCCAAACTCATGGTGACCCCGGCGCCGGCGTCGGCGCTGATCACCGGCAAGGCATTCGCGGCGGGCGTGCGGTCGGTCGCCCAGGTCGTCGGCGTGATGGCGCTGGCATACCTGATGGACATCGGCCTGACCATCAACCCATTGCGGATCCTGGCGGCGATGGCCATCGTCATGCTCGGTGCCGCGTTCTTCGCGTGCCTGTCGATGACGCTGGCAGGGCTGGTGCGCAGTCGCGATCGCCTGATGGGGATCGGCCAAGCCATCACCATGCCGTTGTTCTTCGCGTCCAACGCGCTGTACCCCGTCGACGTGATGCCCGCCTGGCTGCACACGCTGAGCACGGTCAACCCGCTTAGTTACGAGGTCAACGCCTTGCGGGCGCTGTTGATCGGCACGTCGTTCAATCCGCTCGACATCGTCGTGCTGGTGGCGGCGGCGATGATCGGAATCGCTACGGCGTCAACGTTATTGCGCCGCTTGGTCACGTAGAGTCGCGCAGACGAGTCCGCACCGACTCCTAATCGTTAGCCAACCGCGACGTCGAGTTTCGGCCACGACATCTGAATCGAGCCGTCCCCCTGTGTTTCACTCGCCCTGACAGATTCGACCGCATGACGCGGCACCTAAGAGTCGATGAAAGTTGGGATGGGTAGAAGCTATGACGCTCTTCGAGGGGATGCGAAAGTTTCGCGGCGCCACGGCAAAGCTGCCGCGCCGGCTGGCTGTTGCGACAATAGGAGCTGCCGTGTTGTCCGGTCTTGTCTGTGCCGTCGGCGGCACGGCGACCGCGGGGGCGTTCTCCAAGCCGGGTCTTCCGGTGGAATACCTGCAGATTCCATCACCGTCGATGGGCCGCGAAATCAAAGTGCAGTTCCAGGGCGGCGGAGCACACGCGGTCTACTTGCTCGACGGCCTGCGCGCACAGGACGACTACAACGGCTGGGACATCAACACCAACGCCTTCGAGGAGTACTACCAGTCGGGTCTGTCGGTGATCATGCCGGTCGGCGGCGAGTCCAGTTTCTACAGCAACTGGTACCAGCCGTCGTCGGGCAACGGGCAGAACTACACCTACAAATGGGAAACCTTCCTGACTCAGGAGATGCCCGCCTGGCTGCAGGCCAACAAGCAGGTTTCGCCGATCGGCAACGCTGCGGTGGGCTTGTCGATGTCCGGCGGCTCGGCGCTGATCCTGGCCGCGTACTACCCGCAGCAATTCCCTTACGCTGCATCGCTTTCCGGCTTCCTCAACCCGTCCGAGGGCTGGTGGCCTACGCTGATCGGCCTGGCGATGAACGACTCGGGCGGTTACAACGCCAACAGCATGTGGGGCCCGTCGACCGACCCGGCGTGGAAGCGCAACGACCCGATGGTCCAGATTCCGCGGTTGGTCGCCAACAACACCCGGGTCTGGGTCTACTGCGGTAACGGCAATCCGAGCGACCTCGGCGGCGACAACGTGCCGGCGAAGATGCTGGAAGGCATGACCCTGCGCACCAACGAGCAATTCCAGCAGACCTACACGGCTTCGGGTGGACGCAACGGCGTGTTCAACTTCCCGGCCAATGGGACGCACTCGTGGCCCTACTGGAATGCCCAGCTGGTCGCGATGAAGCCCGACATCCAGCAGGTGCTCAACGCGAGCAACAACTCGGCGTAAGGGTCCGCCGGTAACACCAAGCCAGTATCGGCAGCAGCGCAACGGCCAGCGCTGCTGCCGATGCTTCTTTTTGCGGCTCAGTCGAATTGAGCGCGGCGATCCTGATGGAAATACGTGTAGCCAGTTGTCAACGCGCACATGACCGAGGCGACCACCAGCATCCAGGTGCCATTGACGAGCACGCTGATGCCGCCGCCGACCGCGGCGCCCAGAACGAAGCTGGCGAAAAGCAGAAAATAGCCGAGCCAGTCCGACGCTTTTCCCCCAGCGATGTGGCGTTCGATGCCCTGGCCCATCTTAACCAGCGTGCCGGTCACATAGCTCAAGGGCACCGACACCTCGCCATCCTTGACGAACGACGTGTTCAACGCGCCAACGCCGAAGACCACCAACATGATTGGCATGAAATCAAGCTGAAGTTCTTCCCATCCCTCATCGATGACGTCCAGCACGGTGGCGACCAGCAGACTGAAGGTGGTCAGCACGGTCGGGCCGTGCGGATGCCCTGTCCAGAAACGTCGCCGGCACATCGATGCGACCACCACGCCGGCGACGAAGCACAGTATGAGCGCCCCCGCTGAGACCGCCAGCTTCGCATCGTTGCTGAAGTACCCCAGCACAGCGCGTTGCGCGTTCCCGGTCATGAAGGTCACAAAGTATCCCGCGGAGTGCATGTACGCGGTAGCCCCCAGCACGCCGGCCAGCACCGCCAGCACCCACGACAATCGCGACTCACCATTGAAGATCTCACCCGCCACACGCACATGATTTCATCCGGGCACCGCAGACGCAGCGCACAGTTGCGCCGGACTAAACAGCGGTGAGCCGTGCGATGGACCGCAGTGGGATCGGCAGCCATCCAGGCCGGTGCCGCGCCTCGTACCCGGCCTCGTAGACCGCTTTGTCGAGTTCGTAGGCAGCCAGCAGCAGCGCTGAATCGCGTGGGTCGACCCCCGACGCGGCCGCGTAGCCGTCGCAGAACGCGGTGCGGTTGCGTTCGACCCACTCCCGGGCGCGGGCGGCACGTTGCCTGTCGGGGGACTGGCTGGATTGGTCCACCAGCGGCCCGTAGGCGGCGTACTCATAGGAACGCAGGACGCCGGCCACGTCGCGCAAGGGCGAATCCGGCGCGCGCCGCTCGTCCAGCGGCTGGCCCGGCTCGCCTTCGAAGTCGATCAGCAGCCAGCTCTCCGGGGTGCGCAGCACCTGTCCCAGGTGCAGATCACCATGCACCCGTTGAACGGTGATCGTCTCGTTGGCCAGCTTCTGAAATCGCTCTGCGACCGTCGCCGCATACTCGCGCAGCCCGGGCACGGCAGCCACGGTCGACGATAATCGCGCCATCACATTGTCCACCGGAAAGGGCATTTGCGCGGTTCCGAGACACTCGGCCAGGGTGGCATGCACGGACGCGACCGCTTCACCGAGCCGGTAGGACTCGCCGGCAAAGTCACCGCCGACCTCGTGGGCGTACAAGTCGCCCTCCGCGAACAGGTCGCGGACGCTGGCGGTGGCCATCGCCCAACCTTCGGCGGCGTTGGCCGCAAACTCGGTCACCATGCCAAGCGGGCAGGCCTTATCGGGATTAGACGCGGCTATCTCGTAGGTGCCAAACAGTCGGGCCACGTGCGGGTTGCCGGCCCGCGCGAGCACCCGGTTCAGTTCGATGTCCGGGTTGATGCCGTCACTGACCCGGCGGAACACCTTGAAGATGGCGCGCCGGTCGAAGATCACGCTGGTGTTGGACTGCTCGGCGTCGGAGACATGCGGATCGGACTCCAGCGGCAGTTCGACGTCGGGCTCCTTGATGAACGCCACTTCGACGTCGGACTCATCGCGCACGGCCGACGTGTCCATCAGCGACAGCAGAAACTGCGGCGCGTCGGAGGCATACAGGGCGTCGAAGCCGGTGCGGTCCTCGGCAGCGCCGATGGTGGCCACGGTGCTGTACTCGGAGACTGGCGCGGAATCCCATCCGACGATCACCTGGTAGCGCTCCGATGAGCCGTCGGTGTATTCGGCGTCGATGAGCACCAGGTCGAGGTCGTCGCGCAGCGGGACGACTACGGCGGGCTCAGCGGCGGACAGCTCGCGGTTGCGTCCCGCGTACCAACGTTGCTGGGGCAGCCACTCAGACCAAGGCAGCTTGGCCACCAGCGTGGCTGGGTGCTTGGCTGAGTCAGTCATGCGTTGTTCTCCTCAGATGGGATCAGCTGAAACCAGTAGAACCCGTGTCCGTGCAGCGTCAGCAGATAAGGCAGGTGTCCGATGCGCGGAAACTCGACCTGTCCGGTCAGCTCGACCGGCGTGCTGCCGTTCCAGTGCTGCAAGTTCAGTTCGATTGGCTGGGGGAACCGCGACAGGTTGTTGATGCACAGCACAGTGTCGCCATCATCTGCCGCTTGGCGCACGAACGCCAGCACCGACGGGTTCGACCCGCCCAATTCCTCGAATGTGCCGACCGCGAAGGCGTCATGTCGACGGCGTACGGCCAGCATGATGCGAGTCCAGTTGAGCAGGGAGGTTGACGTGTCGCGTTGCGCTTCGACGTTGACGGCCTGATAGCCGTATACCGGATCCTGACTTGGCGGCAGGTACAACCGACCCGGGTTGGCGGTGGAGAATCCGGCGTTGCGGTCCGGTGTCCACTGCATCGGCGTGCGAACTCCGTCGCGGTCCCCGAGCCAGATGACGTCGCCCATGCCGATTTCGTCGCCGTAATACAGCACCGGAGAGCCGGGCAGCGACAGCAGCAGTGCGTTGAACAATCGCATCTGGTTGAAATCGTTTTCCAGCAGCGGCGCCAAGCGGCGGCGGATCCCGACGTTCGCCTTCATCCGCGGATCCTTGGCGTACTCGGAGTACATGTAGTCGCGTTCCTCATCGGAGACCATCTCCAGGGTCAACTCGTCATGGTTGCGCAAGAAGATTCCCCACTGGGCCATGTCCGGGATGTCTGGCGTCTGCGCCAGGATCTCCGAGATCGGAAACCGCGACTCGCGGCGCACCGCCATGAAAATGCGCGGCATCAGCGGAAAGTGAAACGCCATATGGCATTCGTCGCCGCCGGTGCTGGCGTCGCCGAAGTACTCCACGACGTCGGCCGGCCACTGATTGGCCTCGGCCAGCAGCACGCGGCCCGGAAACTCGTCGTCGACGACTTTGCGGACGCGCTTGAGGAAGGAGTGCGTCTCGGGCAGGTTCTCGCAGTTGGTGCCTTCGCGCTCGAAGAGGTACGGCACCGCGTCCAGACGAAACCCGTCGATGCCCAGGTCGAGCCAGAAGCGAAGGACATCGATCATCGCCTCTTGCACGGCCGGGTTGTCGTAGTTCAGGTCGGGCTGGTGGGAGAAGAACCGGTGCCAGAAGAACTGGCGGCGGACCGGATCGAACGTCCAGTTCGACTCTTCGGTGTCGACGAAGATGATGCGGGCATCGGTGTACTTGTCGCTGGTGTCGCTCCACACGTAGTAGTCGCCGTACGGCCCATCGGGGTCATGGCGCGACTCCTGAAACCACGGGTGCGACTCGGATGTGTGGTTCATCACCAGGTCGGTGATCACCCGGATGCCGCGCCGGTGAGCGGCGTCGACCAGCGCGACGAAATCGTCGACCGTACCGAACTCTGGCAGCACCTTGTAGAAGTCCCGGATGTCATAGCCGCCGTCACGCAGCGGTGAGTCGTAGAACGGGGGCAGCCAGATGCAGTCGATGCCGAGCCACTGCAGGTAGTCCAGGCGGTCGAGCAGTCCACGCAGATCGCCGGAACCGTCCGCGCTGGCATCGAAGAACGCGCGGACCAGCACCTCGTAGAAAACCGCATGCTTGAACCAGGTCGGGTCGGCGGGCAGTACCGCGGCGTCGCCGAAATCGTCGGCGCTCGGGTGCTCGACCACACCTCCTTCGACGTGACTGCCCCCGGTTGGATGGTGTTCGACAGCGTCTTTTCCGTCGTTCATCGCTTCCACGATGCCACGGGTACCCGAGGCGGGACACCTGGAATCACGCCCGCCAACAATCGGCAAATCGGCTCTGGCGGAAGCGAAATTGGCCGACAGCCAGGCACGATACGGGCGGATCTCAGGCCGGAGGCCCGTCTGCCAATGTCACATTCACGGTGCGTACGTTGCCCGACGCGCTGCGGTAGGTCAGCGCGATGGTGTCCCCCGGGTGATGCGGGACGAGCACATCCGCCATCGCGGTGGCCGAGGTGACGGAGGCACCGTCGACCGAGGTGATGACGTCGCCCGGAGAGAGCCCGGCCTCCGATGCCGGGCCAGTCCCGACCACGCGTTCGACCCGCGCACCATTTCCGTTGTTGTCCACAACGCCCAGACCAAGGAAGGCCGTCGGCCCGACGTGCACGGTGGGCGACCCGCCACCGCCTCGGATCGCGCCTGCGACGCCGATCGCATGACCGATCGGGATGGCGAAGCCCGCCCCGCCCGACATCTTGAAGTTATCGGTGGCCGCGGTGGTCATCCCGACCACCTGCCCGGCGTTGTTGACAATCGGCCCGCCCGAGTCGCCGGGCTTGATCGGCGCGTCGACCTGGATCAACCCGTTCAGCGTTTCTTCGGCGCCGGTCAGGGAATCTGATGCATGGACGGTCTGGTTGAGGGCGACCACGTGGCCCGGCATCGCGCTGGGCGCTCCGCCCTGGCCACCCGTGTTGCCCACCGCGACGATCGGCTCGCCGACCGAGGCCCCGCCACCGATCGCGGCGGAGGGAAGGCCGCCCGCGCCGCGCAGCTGCAGCACCGCGACGTCCTGGGTGCGGTCGTAGCCGATTACGTCGACGGCGTACGTCTGGCCGTTTGCGACGGAGAACGCGCTGATGTCGGTAGCGCCCGAAATCACGTGGTTGTTCGTCAGCACCACACCGCCCGGATCGATGATCATGCCGGTTCCGGCTCCCACCGCGTTGTTGAAGCCGAACCGGGTGTTGATGTTGACTACCTGCGGCGCAACCATCCCGGCGGGGTCGAGCTTTGGCGCAGGCCGCTCGCTGAACCCACCGAACCCATCGTGGGCAGGTGCGAGTGGCACGGAAGGTGCGGCGGACGCCGGCACCGTGGCCAGTCCCAGCCCGACCACGGCCAGCACGCTGACTAACCATGACCACCAGGGCGACCGGTGGTGCCATTTGCTCATCGCGTTTCCTCCTGCGTCGGGGTGGGAATCAGCATTGCCCCAGCCTCTGGCTCTGGGCTGCACGTCATTGGTCTGTTCACCGTAAACCACGTTGCTCACCTTGGGCTTGGTCAGGCATCCCGTCAACCCAACCCGCAGCTCATAAGCTGGCTTCTAAGCTGGCTTCTAAGCTGGCTTCTAAGCTGGCAAAGTGGGCGAATTCGACCCGCGGGCCAGCTTTCGCCGGTCCCCGGTAGCGCGACTGGCCACCGTCACGCCCGACGGCGTACCGCACCTGGTACCCGTGGTCTTCGCGGTCGACCCCGACGGCCAGGACGGCGCAGAGATCGTCTACACCGCTGTCGATGCGAAACCGAAGACGACGCACCGACTGCGGCGCCTGGCCAACATCGAGAACAATCCGCAGGCCAGCCTGCTGGTCGACCATTACTCCGATGACTGGACGCAGTTGTGGTGGGTGCGGGCCGACGGTGTCGCCACGATTCATTACGACGGCGAGCAGATGCACACGGGATACCGGCTGCTGCGCGCCAAATACCCTCAGTACCAATCAGTTTCGTTAGACGGACCGGTAATCACGGTCGCCTTGCGGCGCTGGTCGAGCTGGCACGCCTGAGCCGGGCGCTGCGCGACCCGCGCGTCAACCCGGTTGTGTCTGGTCCGTGGCCTTGTGTTGGGCGGCGGTTGGGGGAAAAGTTGCTTACGGGTGTGGTCTAGGACACACCCGCACACTTGCATCCGGGCGAGCAAACACTGGAGGAAGTCATGGCCGACAGAGCGAATGGTTCCCAGGGCGCGGGAGTCGCTCCCACTGCGGACGGTCCGAGCGCCGTTCGCAACGTGGTCTTGGTCGGGCCGTCGGGCGGCGGCAAGACCACACTCGTCGAGGCGCTGCTGGTCGCCGGCGGGGTGCTGTCCCGGCAGGGCTCGGTGGTAGACGGCACCACGGTCAGCGACTTCGAGGAGGCGGAGATCCGGCAGCAGCGTTCGGTCGGTGTTGCCGTGGCTTCCCTCTTGCACGACGGCATCAAGGTCAACCTCGTCGACACGCCCGGATACGCCGACTTCGTGGGTGAGCTGCGAGCCGGATTGCGAGCCGCGGATTGCGCGCTGTTCGTCATCGCGGCAAACGAGGGTGTCGACGAGCCGACCAAGTCGCTCTGGCAGGAATGCAGCCAGGTCGGCATGCCCCGTGCCGTGGTGATCACCAAGCTCGACCACGCCAGGGCGAACTACCAAGAGGCGCTGGCCGCAGCGCAAAACGCGTTCGGGGACAAGGTTTTACCCCTTTATCTGCCGACCGGCATGCAAGCCTGCACAGGCCTGATCGGATTGCTTTCACAGACCTATTACAAGTACGACGGCGGCGAGCGGACCACGCAGCCGCCGGACCCGTCGGACGCCGATCGCATCGAGGAGGCGCGGGGCACCCTGATCGAGGGGATCATCGAGGAGTCCGAGGACGAGTCCCTGATGGAGCGCTATCTCGGTGGCGAGAAGATCGACGAGTCGGTGCTGGTGGAGGACTTGGAGCGAGCCGTTGCCCGGGGTTCCTTCTTCCCGGTGATCCCGGTGTGCAGCGGCACCGGCGTCGGCACGCTCGAATTGCTGGAGATCGCCACCCGCGGCTTCCCGTCCCCGCTGGAACACCCGCTGCCGGAGGTCTTTACGCCGCAGGGCGCCGGCCACGCCACACTGGCCTGCGACGCCAACGGGCCGCTGCTGGCCGAGGTGGTCAAGACGACGTCGGACCCCTACGTCGGCAGGGTCAGCCTGGTCCGGGTGTTTTCCGGGACCATCAAGCCCGACGCGACGGTTCACGTGTCGGGCCATTTTGCGTCCTTCTTCGGAGGATCCAACGGGAGCCCTGGGAGCAATGGGAGTCTGAACTCGCACCCCGACCACGACGAAGACGAACGGATCGGGGTGCTGTCGTTCCCGCTCGGCAAGCAGCAGCGCCCGGCGTCGGCCGTGGTGGCGGGAGACATCTGTGCGATCGGCAAGCTGACCCGCGCCGAGACCGGCGACACGCTTTCGGACAAGTCCGAGCCTCTCGTGCTGAGACCCTGGACTATGCCGGAGCCGCTGCTGCCGATCGCCATTCAGGCACACGCCAAAGCCGATGAAGACAAGCTGTCAGTCGGCCTGGGGCGGTTGGCCGCCGAAGACCCGACGCTGCGCATCGAGCAAAATCAGGAGACCCATCAGATCGTGCTCTGGTGCATGGGCGAGGCCCATGCCGGCGTCGTTCTCGACGCACTGGCCAATCGGTACGGCGTCACCGTGGACACGATCGAGCTGAGGGTGCCGCTGCGGGAAACCATCAGCGGCAAGGCGAAAGGCCATGGCCGCCATATCAAGCAGTCCGGTGGGCACGGCCAGTACGCGGTGTGCGACATCGAGGTGGAGCCGCTGCCGGAGGGCTCCGGCTTCGAGTTCGTCGACAAGGTGGTGGGTGGAGCGGTGCCGCGGAATTTCATCCCCAGTGTGGAGAAGGGTGTCCGCGCGCAGATGGAAAAGGGGGTGCAGGCGGGTTACCCGGTGGTCGACATCCGGGTCACGCTGTTCGACGGCAAGGCGCACAGCGTCGACTCTTCGGATTTCGCGTTCCAGATGGCGGGCGGGCTGGCGTTGCGGGAGGCGGCGGCCGCGACCAAGGTGACTTTGCTCGAGCCGATCGACGAGATCTCGGTGCTGGTACCCGATCATTTTGTCGGCGCGGTGATGGGCGACCTGTCGAGCCATCGCGGCCGGGTGCTCGGCACCGACACCGCGGGCCACGAACGCACGGTCGTGAAAGCCGAAGTCCCGCAGATCGAGCTGACGCGCTACGCGATCGACCTGCGCTCGCTGGCGCACGGGGCGGCATCCTTCACCCGTTCGTTTGTCCGCTATGAACCGATGCCGGAATCCGCAGCGGCCAAAGTGAAAACCGACGTCTCCTAGAGTCCCGCGGACTCATGGCTCCGGTTACTACGGTCAACGGACTTCCCGCCCATATCCTGCTCAACCATTTCGTCGTTGTCCTCGGCCCGCTGTCTGCGATCCTCGCGATCCTTTGCGCGCTGTGGCCCGCGGCGCGACGCCGTCTGATCTGGCTGGTTCTGGTGCTGTCGGTGGGCACGCTGATCCTGACGCCCTTGACCACCAACTCGGGTGCGTGGTTGGCAGGGAAGGTCGGCGCCCCGCCGCCGGTCAAGGTTCACCAGGAACTGGGCGAAACCCTGATCTACATGGTGGCGGCGCTCGTGGCCACCATCGTTCTGTTGACCGCCGTCCACATTCGCCAGACGCGCGGACGCACGGTGCAAGTCGGCCTGCACGCGGTGGTCGGGGTGCTGGTCATCGCCGCCGCCATCGCCACGCTGGTGCAGACCTACCGCGTCGGAGAATCGGGTGCGCGCGCCGCGTGGGGAAGCACGGCTTCAAACTCGGCTGGGTACTCGGCCGGGTCCTTGCCGTAGCGGATCAGGCGCCGCCGCCGAACTGTTCGGCAACGGCGCGGCGATCGAGCGAGCCTTTGGCGGTGTGCGGCAGGGCGCTCGCCTCGCGGAAGCTGGTCGGCACCTCGAAGGCCGCCAGCCGCTCGCGGCAGAACTCCGCGAGCTCCGCCGGGGTCGGCGCAGCGGATCCGCGGGGAATGATCACCGCGGCCACCGTCTCCCCGTACATCTTGTCCGGGACGCCAAACACGGCGACCTCGAGCACGTCGGGATGGCTGGCCAGCACTCCTTCGACCCGCTCCGGCGAGATTTTCTCGCCGCCCCGGTTGATGAGTTCCTTGATCCGGCCGCGGATGGTCAGGTCGCCCTCCGCGGACAGTGACCCCAGATCACCGGTGCGCAACCATCCCTCGGTGAAGTTGGCTGCGGTGATCGCCGGGTCGCCGAGGTAGCCGCGCACCACGGTGGGGCCGTGCAGCCAAACCTCGCCGACGGCCCCCTGGGGCAGCGGCTGCCCGTCGGACCCGACGATCCGGATCCGGGGCCCAGTCGATCTGCCCACCAGACCCGATGTCGCGGCGGGGTTTTCGTTGCTGTCGATGCTGGTGGTGCTTACCTGGTGCGTGGCTTCGGTCATGCCGAAGGCGCACACCACCGGCGCCGAGAACACGTCGTGCAGCGCTTGCGCCGTCTCGGGGGTGAGCGGCGCGCTGCAACTACGGATGAAGCGCAGTGCGGCTGGGTGCCGCTCCGCCGAGCTGGTTTCCGAGGCGGTCTTGTTGCGCTCCAACAGGATCTGGTGAATTGTCGGCACCGCCGTGTACCAGGTGGCGCCGACGGCGTCGATGTCATCCCAGAACGTGTGCGCCGAGAACCGCCCGCGAGCGGGCAGCAACACGGTGCCCCCGCACGCCAGGGTGGACAGCAAGGCGGCGATCAGCCCATGCCCGTGGTACAGCGGCATCACCGCGACGGTCGCGTCCTGCGGGCCGAGCCCGTACTCGGCGATGATGGCCCGCACCGAGCCCGCGATGTTTGACTGCGTCCAGGGGACCATCTTCGGCAAACCCGTTGTCCCGCCGGTGAACATGATCATGGCGTCGTCCGGTTGGAGCCCGTCAGGGGCGGAATTCACCGGGTTGGGTGGCGTGGATGTGTCCAGCCGGACTGACAGGTCGCCACCGTTCTGGCCGACGGACACCGCGATCGGCCAGCACGGCAGGATCGATTCACCCGTGTCGCCCGGCTCGGCGCCGTCGACGAGCACCACTCGCGCGCCGGCCGCTTCGCTGCGGGCGCGCTGCTCGCTGACCGGCAGGGCCGGGTCCAGCGGAACCACGATCAGGTCCGCTCGAGATGCCGCCAACAAGCCGAGGACGAATTCGGCGTTGCTGGCCCCGCGCAGCGCGACCCGATCACCCGGCAGCAGCCCGCCCCGCGTCAACTGGCCGGCCAAGTCGTCGACCAGGCGGACCAGGTCGCGGTAGCCGAGCGGGACGCGATCGGCGGTGACGATAAGCGCCGGCGCACCCGGCTGCCGGGTTGCCGCCACCTCGACCAGATCGGCGATGCGGGAGCTCGCGAATTCGGTGCTGGTGATCGGGTGAGACGTCATCGCCGCACTCCTTCCCTTTCGTTCCTTTCGCAGGTGCGAAATCGGTTCTATTTAGACCATGCCGGGCTGCCTCATGCGTCGTCCAATACCGATCCACTACCGGCCCATAACCGGTAGCTATCAATGGGTCGATAGACGGCGTGAATCGCCGGATAGCCGCTGGGTCTTGGACACCGGTGGGTCACGCGGACCACAGTGATTACGGAGCACAGACAAACACACGAGGAGCCGCGACATGACCACGACCCGTTTGACCGATGGCTTCCATCTCATGGTGGACGCCCTCAAGGCCAACGACGTCGACACGATCTACGGGATCGTCGGCATTCCGATCACCGACCTCGCTCGCGTCGCGCAGGCGTCCGGCATCCGCTACATCGGTTTCCGGCAAGAGACCTCCGCCGGCAACGCGGCTGCCGCCGCGGGATACCTGACCAAGCGGCCCGGTGTCTGCCTGACGACATCCGGCCCTGGCTTTCTCAATGGTCTGCCCGCGCTGGCCAACGCCACCACCAACTGCTTTCCGATGATCCAGATCTCGGGATCCAGCAGTCGGCCGATCGTGGACTTGCAGCGGGGTGACTACCAAGACCTCGACCAGCTCAACGCCGCAAGGCCTTTCGTGAAGGCGGCGTACCGGATCAGCCGGGTGGATGACATCGGTCGCGGTGTCGCGCGCGCCATCCGCACCGCGATCTCTGGCCGGCCGGGCGGCGTCTACCTCGACATCCCCGGTGATGTTCTGGGGCAGTCCATGGAAACCTCGGCCGGCGCCGACACGATCTGGCGGATCGTTGACCCGGCTCCGCGGCAACTGCCCGCGCCGGAAGCCGTCGACCGCGCGCTCGGCGTGCTGGCCCAGGCGCAGCGACCGCTGATCGTACTCGGCAAGGGTGCGGCATACGCACAGGCCGACAACGTGATTCGAGAGTTTGTCGAGACCACCGGAATTCCGTTTCTGCCGATGTCGATGGCCAAAGGGCTACTGCCGGACTCACACCCGCAGTCGGTCGCCGCGGCGCGCTCGCTGGCGATCGCCCGCGCGGATGCGGTCTTGCTGGTCGGCGCCCGGCTGAACTGGCTGCTCGACCACGGGGAGTCGCCGCAATGGTCTGCCGATGCCAAGTTCATTCAAGTCGACATCGCCGCAACGGAGCTCGACAGCAACCAGCCGATCGCGGCGCCGCTGGTCGGCGACACCGGCTCAGTGATGTCGGCGCTACTCGACGGCGTGTCCGCGCATCCGCTCGCCATCCCCGCCGACTGGGCCGGCGAACTGGCCGAGCGCAAGGCAACCAACGACGCCAAGATGCGCCGCCACCTGGCCGACGATCTGCACCCGATGCGGTTCTACAACGCGTTGGGGGCTATTCGTGATGTCCTGCAGTCGAATCCGGATGTCTATGTCGTCAACGAGGGAGCCAACGCACTCGACGTGGCGCGCAACGTCATCGACATGGAGGCGCCGCGGCACAGGCTCGACACGGGAACCTGGGGGGTGATGGGTATCGGTATGGGCTACGCCATCGCGGCGGCCGTGGAGACCGGCAAGCCGGTGGTTGCGATCGAGGGCGACAGCGCATTTGGCTTCAGCGGCATGGAAATCGAGACCATCTGCCGCTACCGACTGCCGGTCACCGTTGTCATCCTCAACAACGGCGGGGTCTACCGCGGTGACGAGGTCGCGACTGGAGGCGACCCGGCGCCGACGGTGCTGAACGCCCACGCGCGTCACGAGTTGATCGCAGAAGCGTTCGGCGGCAAGGGGTATCACGTCACTACTCCATCCGAGCTACGCAAGGCGTTGACGGAAGCGATCGCGTCGAACGGTCCGTCGATCATCGACTGCGAACTGGACCCGGCCGCGGGGGTGGAAAGCGGGCACCTGGCCAGCCGCAACCCCACCAGCGCCGCCACACCGGCATAGCTGCCGATCAGCGCCGTCGGGTGATCCCCGCGAGTTGGGCATCGAAGAACTCGTGCAGCGCCAGCTCCTTTGCGCACGCGGTGAGTGCGCGCGCCACCGGGGAACCCGGCCCGGCGGAGTTGGTGGCCAGCGCAACCTCGGCGGTCAGCACCGGGTCCGCCATCTCGACCGCCCGGATATCCCCGCCCATCGGGCTGGTCCACAGCCAGGTGTGCGGAACGATGCAGGCCCAATTCCCGGTGGCGGCTTGCGCGAATAGCGAAGCAACCGAGTCGGTTTCGACCTGTGGAGTCACCGAGATGGAGTGGCCGGCGAAGGCCCGGTCGATCATCTGGCGGTCGCGCATGTCGGGAGTGAGCAGCGCCAGCGGCAGCTGCGCGGCGTCCGGCCACGTCAGGGTCGATGCGCCGGAGGGCAGCATATCCGCCGGCGCCAGCAGCACGTAGTGCTCTTCATACAGCGGGACCAGGTCCACCTCGTGGCCATCGTCGGACGTAGCATGCGCGATGACCGCGTCGAGTTCGAAGTCGGCCATACGCCGGTACAGTTCGGTGGCGGCCAGCCGGGAACGGATCTGCACCTTCACCAACGGATGCGCCGAACAGAACGCGGACAGCACCAGCGATGCGGTGGTCGAGGCGGTGGGAACGGTGCCGAGCCGAAGTGTGCCGGTGATGCCGGATCGCACCGCGTGCACCTCGGCCTTGAACGCATCGTGTTCGGCCAGAATCCGCTTGGCCCACACGACCAACCGCTCGCCCTCAGGCGTGAGGCCCTCGAAGCTGTGTCCGCGGTTGATCAGCGTGACGTTGAGCTCGCGTTCCAGCTTGGCGATCGCCGCGGACAGCGCGGGCTGGGATACGTAGCACTTCTCTGCCGCCCGCGCGAAGTGCCGCTCCTGGGCGACCGCGACGAAGTACTCCAGTTGACGGAAGAGCACCACACCACTTCCTTCGGCTACCGGGCCAGCCAGTCTAGTGTCGCAGAGAGATCTCGGACGTCCACCCCAATGGCACGGCACTCGTCGACACCACGGTCATACAGGCCCGAGACCGCATCAGACACCAACACAATCCGGAAGTCGCGTTCGGAGGCCTCGTAGATCGATGTCCTGGGGCAGTTCGGGAAGTTGCATCCCGCGAAAACCACTGTGTCGATCCCGCTCTCACGCAGATGCCGCTCGAGACCGGTGCGGTAGAAAGCACCCCACCTCGGTTTGTACATGACGTGCTCGGCTGCCCTGATCTGTTGCACGCCACCGGAAAGCAGCAATTCATGTTCCAGCTCAACAACATCGGGCATCAGTTCCGCGGCGATCTGCGATCCGGCGCTGCCCGGCGCGGCGATCCGCGCGCCTTGTTCGATCAGCCGCCGCCGCACCAAATCGGCGTTGGAACCGTCCGGTTGGTACAGCCGGACGATATGCACGATCGGAAGTCCGCGCTCGCGAAAGGCTCTGGCCAACTTGGCCATTGCTGCGATCGCCGCACATGTACCGGTGACCGGCATCGGCGCCTGGCCGCCAGGGGTGTCCAGAAAATCGCGCTGCACATCGATCAGCACCAGGGCGGCCGAACCCGCTGACGGGCGGGTGTACGAATCGCCGACGATCATCCCTGCTCTCCTCGCCGGGGCGCGGACCGAAATCGAACAGTGACCAGGCCGTTACCGAGACGATCGGCAGCCGTGTCACAGTTTGCTTAAAAACACGTAATGGGTAGACGACAACTACAATACGGTTGTGTTGATCACGCCGTCTCGAAGGGTTTAACGCTATGCGCCGCGCTGCTCGTTATCTAGTCGTTATCGGCGTGATGGCGACAATGACGCTGACTGGTTCGCTCAGCCGCAGCCAGGCCGCGGTCCCGGTACCCCAGCCGGTTCCCGCCGTCGCTTCCGTTTTGCCGGCTGATGGCGCAGTGGTGGGCGTGGCGCACCCCGTCGTCGTGACGTTCACCGCGCCGGTCACCGACCGCGGCGCCGCCGAACGGTCCATCCAAGTCACCTCCCCCAGCAACACGACCGGACACTTCGAGTGGGTCGACAACAATGTCGTGCAGTGGGTTCCCGCCCAGTACTGGCCCGCCCATGCCCATGTGTCGGTGGGTGTGCAGGCGCTGACGACGGGCTTCGACACCGGTGATGCGCTGCTCGGCGTCGCCAGCCTCTCCGCGCACACCTTCACTGTGAGCAGGAATGGAGAGGTCCTCCGCACCATGCCGGCGTCAATGGGCAAGCCCTCCCGCCCGACACCGATCGGCAATTTCACCGCCTTGGAGAAAGAGCGTTCCGTCGTGATGGACTCGCGGACCATCGGCATCCCGCTGAGTTCACCCGAGGGCTACAAGATCACCGCCCAGTACGCGGTCCGCGTCACCTGGAGCGGTGTCTACGTGCACTCCGCCCCATGGTCGGTGGACTCGCAGGGCTACGCCAACGTCAGCCACGGCTGCATCAACCTGAGCCCGGACAACGCCGCGTGGTACTTCAACAATGTGAACGTCGGCGACCCCATCCAGGTCGTAGCCTGACGCCGGCACTCAGAGCGCGCGAAACAGACGGTGGCACAACGCAAATACCGCTAGCTGGGTAGCCCCTTCTTGATCGCGGTGTCCTGCTTGCGGCCGATGTCCTTGGCAATGTCGGCATCGATCGGATCGCTGGGCGCGCTGTCGAATTCCATATTGACCAGCGCCTTGCCCTCGGTGAACAACAGCACCGTGATCGCCTGGGAATTGTCTGGCGAAGTGCCGGAGATCAGTGCTCCATTGGAGCCGACATCGACTGGCTGCCAAGCACCGCTGACCTTACCCGCGTAATTGGTTTTGGTGTTGTCGAGTCCGGCCGCTGCCGTCGCGGGATCGGCGACGATCAAGATGGTGTCGCCGATGCGGCGGCTGTTGTCGGGGTTGGCGAACAG
>NZ_JBKQQD010000289.1:0-6053 GCF_052144515.1 Mycobacterium sp.
CTGAATGCGTAGATCGATAGATAACCGCGCTTGCTCAGCGGCTGATAGCCATTGGCGGTGACCGCGAGCCCGGCCAGTGAAGCCAGCGCGGTTATCAGTTTCTTCACAGGTACGACTTAACCACAGAAGTTTTCGCCACTGAAATCACTTGCGTCACTGTAGTTTTGCCTGTGGATAACCGCGGCACGTTGTCGGACCGGTTGGCTATTGTTCGAACATGCGTGCTAGTTGTCGGGAAGAGATCGTCGAAGTATTCGACGCGCTGGAGGCCGACGTCAAGCGCGCCCTGACTGCCACACCTCCCATGCACTGGCCCCGGCAGTTCCACGGGCTTTCGCCGGTCACAAGGCCACCTCGACCAGGACGGCCAGCAGGTCAGATGGCTTGAGCACCGGAGAAGTCGGCGGCATAGACGGAGCGCAGCCAGGCGAACTTGTCGACCGGATTGTGCTGTGCGCTAGACTTATTCACGAGACTCCTTTCGATTCCTTTCGGTGGTGTTCTCCTCGCTGGCCCCAGGGGTGGTGTCCGAAGGCAGCAACGCGGCCCGGTGTGCTTACAAAGCCACCGGGCTGCAGTCTGTTTCAGCCTGTGCCAGTTGGCGTCTCGGCCAGGTGGTCGACCGGGCTTGGGACTATCAGTGCCGCAACAGAGTCCGCGACGGCGGGACTGATGTCCGGCGCGGCAGCCGCCAATGCGTCAACGGTCGGCGCTCGAAATAGCAGCCGCAGCCGTTCACGCTGACGGTCGGTAAGCGGCGGCGCGGCAGCGACGTTGGCGCGGGCGGTAATCGACGCTGCAACAGCCGCAGAGGTCGCGATGACGACGCTCATTGACAACTACCTCGCCACGGCCAACACCGACAAACTCGTAAGAACGGCACTAACGGAAAGGTACAAGGCGCTTGAGGGGCGCACACAGTTACTGGAGAGGCTGCGCTCAGGATTGCCAAAACGGCTGCGGGACGACCTTATCAAGCCACGTAACGACGCAACTCATGCCGGTCATCCGTTGACAGACGAGCAAGCGCGGATGGCAGTCGACATGGCAGTCAGCGTTGTCGAGGCGGCGTATCCGCTCGCCAGTCTCTTGCCTACCCAGTAGCGCAGGCCCGGCTGCAAAATGCCCTGGCCCGAGACCCTCCGAGAATAATCTCAAAGGTCTTGCCCGACATGGTCAGTTCCCCAACCGGTTACGGTCGATTGTCTGCACGAACTGGTGAGCGGCGGCGAGCCGCTGCTGCGCAATCAGCCGCACCTCCTCGCTGAAAAGCGCAGCGAAATCATCGTTTACGACCGTAGTCTCGGTGGTCAGTTCCACATGGCCCATCTCGGTTAGCCGGACGAAACCCGATGCCAAGGGTGCCAGGACGACTCTGGTCGCTGCCCCGACGGCCCCCCACCGAGATACCATTTGCAGATACTCAGTTGGGTTGTAGCCCAACGCTTTTGATGCTCGGACACCGTCGATGGTGACGGCCTGAAAGCGGCGCTCTAGATCGTTCATCAGCCTTTACTCTCCAGATACTTCTGAATCGCCTGGTGCGCAGCGGCTTTCATCTGCTCCTTCGACTTACCCTCGGTTGAGATTAGGGCGATCAGCCGCCGCTCGGGCCGGGGGGTGTTAGGTGTGCCGGTCATGCTGACCAGTGTAATCGCGGATCGGCGCTGGTCGCGGCAGATCCCGGCGGGGCTTTCCGCAGGGATTCCGGCAACCCGTGCGAAGCTCGACACATGATTGACAAGGACGAAGCGACACGCACGGCCATCGACGTGATGACGGCGCTGACCGACCAGCAGGACAGCACCGACTTCGTCTCGCAGCGGGTGGGCGAATACCTCGCCGGGCCGGACGGCGGCGTTGAGCTGACCGTCGGCCTGGTCAACCTCTGCGGCTGGCTGCTGCTGCGCCTGGCGAAAGCCGAGGGCGCGTCCGGCAACGCGACACCGGATGAGCAGCGAGCGATCTTGAGGGAGCTGGCCCTGCGGTCCTGGCGTCGTTCTGGCGGCGAGGGTCTAGCGGACGGCGGCGGGTCCGTTCAGCACTGAGCAGTCCAGGCCGAGGGGTGGCCCATAGCTGGTGTCGCCGCACTCACACGTCCACGTCAGGTGTCGGTCTTGGCAGGCGCAGACCGCCGTGCCGACCAGGACTCGGCCCGGTGTGATCGGGTGCCCGTTGCCGCACCGCTCCGGAGGTCGCACCATCCACGAGCCGTCGGTGCCGAGAACCAGATCGCCGACGTCCATGCGCTAGGTCTACCCCGGCGGCGAGACGACACGCCAGACCGCCCGGGTGCCGCTGCGACCCACCTGGACGGCTTTACGGGCGTGTCTTTGCAGCGACAGCGACGGCCCGGTGCTTGACTAGCCGACGGTGCTGCGAAAACGCCCCACGTCGGGGCCAGCACCCAAGCTGCCTGGTTTGGGGGGTTCCTGTGGCTAGACCGTGGTCCTACTGGACACGCAACAAGCTGGAAATATTGGCCGGGTACCTGCCAGCGCTTAATAACGCGGCTCGGATTTCGTCTCAACGGATCTACCTTGATTTGATGGCCGGTGAGCCCGAGAACGAGGAACGCGACACCGGGGAGAAATTCGATGGTTCGCCGATTGTCGCAATGAAAGCCGATCCTCCCTTTACTCAACTCCGATTCTGCGAACTCCCCGCTGTTGCAGACGAATTGGAAGCCGCGCTCAAAACGCAATTTCCAGGCGACAGCCGGTATCGCGTTGTGCGCGGCGACTGCAACGCGACGATAGACGACACGCTCGCAGAGCTAGCCGCATTCCGCTGGGCACCGGCCTTCGCGTTCGTTGACCAACAGGCAGCCGAAGTGCATTGGGAGACAATAAGAAAGGTCGCCGACTTCCGCCGGAACCGCCGCAAGTTGAAGACTGAGATTTGGATCTTGATGTCACCGGCAATGATCGTCAGAGGCGTACGAGGCACGAACGCTGCAAAGTTCATCGAACAAGTCACTCGGATGTACGGCAATGAGGACTGGAAGCGAATTCAGGCGGCACGGTGGCGAGATGACATATCTGCAAGCGATTACCGCGATGAGATGGTCAACCTCATGCGGATTAGGTTGCAGGACGACCTCGGATACCAATACACGCAGCGCATTCCGATGCACTTGCCCAACGCAGTGGCGGTTTACGACATGGTGTTTGCCACCGACCACTGGGCCGGAGACAACATCATGCGGTATCTCTACGCTCAGGCCGCACAGCGCGAACAAGGCATGATGCGACAGGCAAAGCTGGCAAGAAAAGAGAGGGCATCTGAAAAGCTCGGCGCGATGACCCTGTTTCCGGTCAGCGACTTACCGCCGGTTGAAGACTCAAAGGCCGGTGAGATTCTTTGGCAGCCGACACCAACGTGGGATCCGCGAACGAACGACTGGTGGCATGTCGAGCCAGGGTTCTAGACGCTGGCATTTCGTTCCACAGCCGTCCATCTAGTTGCCGCCCAGCGGTTTTCGGTGTGCGACCGCCCCACTGCTTGAAGAAGAATGACACGCCCGCATCGCTGCATGCGTCTCGGATACCGCGAACCCAATTGACCTCTACCGGGCGATAATTCGGCCCAGATTCGCCTCCCGCGATCACCCAATTAATGCCTTGCAGGTTCAGGCCTTCCAGCGGCCCGAGAAGTGGCTCACACGAGAGGAATCGAACAGCGGCAGGTACTTGCCGGAGATGGTCAACGCGGTACAGGGCAGATGAGTCCTCTACGGAGACGCCCATCCAGACGTTCGACGGCCAGTCGAGCTTGTCGGCAACGCGCAGCAGTCGCAGACTTCGCTTGGTGAGGATCTGATAGGTGTGCTGCGGGGTCGCCCGCATGACCTCGAAGACCTCACGGATAAACGGCAGAGTCACCTTTGCGTGGAACAGGTCAGCCATCGAATTCACGAAGACCACACGCGGGTTCCGCCAGTGCAACGGCTCGTCAAGCGTCCTGGGGTGCATCGTGACACCAAAGCCTGGACCGGAAGTCCTTGGGTCGCCGTCGTTTTGGTATTTGTCCGATCCCATTGCTTTGAGTCGCTTCGCCAATGTCATTGCGTAGCAATGGTCGCAGCCTGCCGATACCCGGTCACATCCAGTGACAGGGTTCCACGTTGCCTCTGTCCACTCAATTGCCGACCGATCAGCCACCGTTGATCCCTTCGTAGGCTCTGCCACGTATTCGACTCGTACGACATGCTAGTGGTCGGCCACGACAGGCTGGTCTAGGTGCCGTCTGCATGTCTACGTGCTAACAGGAGTGAGTCAAAATGACTCGGCTCTCAGAGGCTCTGAGAACCGTTGGCCGGTAGCGTTCGCCATCACATCAGGTTTCGTGCGTCCGGGGCCGCACAGGCCCGGGGATCGACCTCTGAAGCTGGACGGCCAGGCGGTTGACCGGATCGCCAGTGGACGCGCTGCCTGGTCGGTTAGGCTGCCGACGGCTCCGGCTCGGCACCGGGGCGAACAGCACGGCGATTCGGCTCGACAGGGACGGGCCTTGTGCGGAAGCGGGGGAACGAAACATGTTCGGACTCGGACTCACGGGCTGGCTCATCTGCCTCATCGCCGCCGGAGCCATTGCCAAGTCCAAGAATCGTGACGCCCTCGGCTGGGCCTTCATCACCGGCCTGCTTCCGGTCATCGGCCTCATCATCGTTGCCGTGTTGCCAGCGCTGCCGCCGTTGGCCCCAACCGGGATGCGCTCGGTGCGCTGCCCGAGATGCAATACGGTGCAGAACATTCCGGCAGCCGATACCACCTTCGAATGCTGGCAGTGCAAGCTCGTCAGTGATGCGGCAGGCGCTCGCGTCGGCAATGAGCGCCGACCACCCGATGACCCCGAAGACCTGCGGGATTGGCTCAACCGACACAAGGACAAGTGAAAGCGACCAATGCGGCAGCTTGCAACGCCCTATAAGCGGTCCTAGCGTCACCTCCGTGAGCACCGAAGACACTGCTGCATCCGAGCACGGCGCAGACGCCGAGACGACTCAAGTGCCGCCGCCGCCAGGAGACGAACCAGAACTAGCCTGGTCAGTCGAGGACGATACCGACGAAATGTCGACCAACTGGCACGGTCGACTCATGTGGGTCGGTCTCGCTGTGCTTGTCGCCGCCATAACAGCGGCGCTGGTCCTACTGTTGTCAACGTTTTTCGGCAGACACAGCACGAATAATGCTCAACCACAGCCGGTTCTGTCACCGTCTGTGACCACGACCGTGGCCGCCGCGCCACCACCGCCGCCTGTGACGGCACCCCCTCCGGCACCGTCTGTGGCTTCGGCTAGCCCCTACGCCTCCCTGGTGGGAAAGTGGTCAGGACACCACCGGGGGCTGACCGTCTCCGCTGACGGGACTATCGAGCTGGAGATACCCGATGACCCAGCGTGCCCCGCGTGCGCTGCTTTCCAGATGCCCTCCGCCACCATCCACATCGGCTTAACTGGCTACAACGGCAATGCAGACGGCACTCCTGACGGCAGCGGGAAGTTCTTCGGCTACGTCAAGGACAGCTCGGATTCCCGTGTGGTCCCTGCAAGCGTGCCTGTCGAGGTCGATGTGATGAATGCAAGCGACTACAGCTACCTTGGCGGCCCTCCTGATCACACCGCGCCAGGCCGAGTGGTCACCGTCTCGATCAATGGCGACCACGTCGGTACGAGGAACGAGGGGCATCAATTGGGTGATGCGGTTCCGTTCTGTGACGAAGCCTCAGCGCACAAGTCCGTGTGCGGAGCATGAGATAGGCCTGTCAATCGCTGCACCATGTCCGACAAATGCCCTACCAAATGCCCTATCGATCCCGCGCTACATGCGCTCACAATGTGCCGGTGCTATCTCCGATACGCCCGCATGGATGCGCTGAATGCCGCCGCCGAGCTGGCCTGCCCGCCCTTATCGCGGTGTGGCGCGGTGTGAACGTCGGTTCGGTGTTCATTCTGGACTTCTTTCTAGGGTGGTCAATCTTCGGCTATATCATCGCGCTGGGCTGGGCCATGCGACCGAAATTGGAGAAATGACCCATGGGGGCACTGAAAG
>NZ_JBKQQD010000290.1:0-25789 GCF_052144515.1 Mycobacterium sp.
CTTTAGCACAGCTCGATAGCCAGGCTAACTACCGTGCTGAAGTGCTCAGACTTCAGTTTTTCTTTGAATTAGGGTGGCGACTCGGCCGAAGCTTTGCGCCGCCGCTGCGAGCGCATCCGGCTGGGAATGAACGTACGTCTGCATCGTGAACGACTTCGACGCGTGACCCAGCCACGCCGAGATGACCGCAATCGGTACGTCCTGAAGGTGCATGAGCGTGCCACACGTGTGCCGTGCATCGTGATACCGGATGTGGCGGATGCCGGCGGCCTTGAGCATCCGCGCCCATCGCGATGTCAGCGCGTGTGGGCTCAGCGCCCTGCCCCACTCGTTTACCACAACGAAGCCGCTCGACTCGTAGTCTTCGCCGAGCATCAGCTTGTCGGCCGCCTGGATCGCCCGGACGGAGCGCAGGCTCGCCGCCAAGTGGTCGGGTATCGGCAACGTCCGGCGCCCCGCGCGTGACTTCGGAGTGTCCTCGACGAGGTGCTTGCCGAACCGTAGCCGCGTCGATGCGATCGTTAACGTGCGTGCATCGAGATCGACGTCACTCCAACGCAAGCCAGCCACCTCGCCGCGCCGCAGCCCGGTTAGCGCGAGCTGCCATGCGATCGCGTACCGGTCACCGTCGATGTGATCGAGCACCTTCTGGAGCTCAGCTGGGGTGAACGTAGCGGCCGGCTTCGCGTCGGCAGGGATGCGGTCGACGAGCTCGGCGACATTTCGCACCACCTGCCCCTGGCGCATCTGATCCTTCAGCACCGCCGTAAGCAACCCGAGCATGTAGTTGATCGACCGCGGAGACCACGGCTTGCGCGTCTTACCGGTCGGCGAGGGGAGACCTCCAGCCCGGAGCTTCGTGACTAGATCGTCAAGGTGCCGCTTCGTCAGTTTCTGCACCTCGACTTCACCGAGCTCGGCCATCGCCGCTGCGAGATTCACTCGATGCCCGTGCAGCGTCGATGGCTTCAGTCCGTGCTTGGCGGCCAGCCAGTTCTCGCACGCCTCGGCGAGCGTAATTTTCGACGGATGAACATATGTGCCTTTGGCGACATCGCCCCGCACCGCATCCAGTGCTGCCCGAGCTTCACGCTCCGTCCTGTACCGCTTCCGTAGTTGCTTGCGCTTTCCGTCGACCACGCCGACGTCGACGATGAGTTGATAGCGAATAGTCGGTCGACCGCCATCACGCGCGGCGAGCTCAACTCGTTTGATCTGAGGCGGCAGTTGGCGACGTTCAGACATGGCGATCTGCTTAGTGGTCGCTGAGCGGCAGACTCATACTGCCGCCTCAGTGTGGGCGGCAACGAAGCGCTCGATCTCTGTCGAGGCCACTCGGCGCGATCCACCGATCCGGACCCACGCAAGCTGACCTGCGTCGAAGAGTCGGTAGATCGAAGAGCGCGAGACGCTCAGCGCCTCAGCCGCTTCCCGGATGGTGAGGAGCCGCCGAGGGTTGGAACGCCAGGGCTCCGGTACGTCGAGACCGTCCATCGCATGCTCCGAAATCGGTGTAGTCATGTTGCCCGCTCTCTGAGACGGGACTTCTACAACTGTAATTCGCAGCACCGACTGGTCCGTGCACAATCGTGCAGCGCGGCCGCGCTCGGGGTGAAGTCGTGCTACGTCGGTGCGACCCGCACGCGCTGTGGCGTCAGCGCCGGCCACTGGAGCCAGCGCACCGCAATGCCTCGGTTCACTCACCCGCTCCCTTCACTGCCCACCTTTGCTTCCATCCCAACTCGTCTCATACCATCCCCCGCTGCGCCACCTAAAATTGCAGCATCACAACGTATTTCACTACGTCTCACATCTTTACCGCACTCCAAATTTCTGCACGGCACATTTGCACAATGTGCGAGAATGGTTGTGGCACAGCAGGTGCCACAACCGCGGTCACCGGAACCGGTGCGCCACAGCCCCGGCGAGTGGGTGGATCAGGTGTTGACGATCTCCAAGCTCAAGCGGTGGTCGATCAACTACTACATCGACACCGCCCGGGCTGCCGAGACCGCCAGCCGTGATGTGGCACGCGCGGGCGGCGGGTTGGGGGAGTACTACTCAGAACACGAAACCCGCACCCCGACATGGCTGCTGGCGGGCGACACCTACACCGTCGCCACACTGGTCGGCCTCACTGATGACCAGTGCGCCGGGGGAGAGGCCGACTCAGGGCTGGTGGCCCGCTGGCTCGACGACGGCATCGGAGCCAATGGTGCGCGAGGGCGCGCGTTCGGGCAGCGCGGTGTCCATGGGTTCGACCTGACGTTCTGCGCACCTAAGAGCGTCTCACTCGTACGAGGGCTGCGCGGCGACGACGATGTGCTGTCCAAGGCGATCGCCGATGCCCACACCGTCGCGCTGTCCGAGGCGATGGAGTATCTGAGCGCGCATGCTGGCTACACGCGGGTGCACAACCCGCGCACCGGCGAAAAAGACCTGGTGCGCCTGCCCGGTTTGGCGGCGATCGCCTACCAGCACGAGACCTCGCGGTGCGGGGACCCGCACCTGCACACCCATGTCATCGTTCCGAATCGCCAGGCCCGCGCCGACGGACAACTGGTGTCCGTCGACGGGACCTCGCTGTATCACGAAGCCAGAGCGGCCGGGGTGATCTATCAAGCCACCCTGCGCCGCGAACTGCACCACTCCCTGGGCCTGGAATGGGCGCCTGTCGACCCCTCGACCGGGATGGCCGACCTCGCCGGCGTCGATCGCGGCACCATCACCGCCTGGTCGCGCCGCTCCACCCAGCTGCGCGAATGGGCCGCCCACCACCTGCACGTCATCGACAAACCCTTGACCGCAGCACAGCTGGCGGCAGCGCAAAAGGCGACGCGCCCGGCCAAACCCGAAGAACTCGCCTGGACGCAGCTAGTAGAGCAGTGGCGCACCGATGCGCGCGGCCTGCACCTGGACCGCGCAGCCTTCGACACCGCGCGCGCGGCGCGTCGCGCAGCAGCGCGCATCCCCTTCAACACCGCGCGCATCACCGACGCGGCCGAAAAGATCGACAAGGCCGCGTTCACCCGCGCCGACCTCATCGAAATCCTCGGCGCTCAGCTACCCGTCGACACCGAGCGCACCCCACGTGAGCTGCTGGAATCCGCGGTCGACGAGGTCGCGGTACGGCTCACCGCACCCCGGGCTGCACATCAACGCGAAGGCCACGAGCGCTTCACCCTCGACGCGATTCTCCACGAGGAAGCCGCGGTGCTCGGTCTCGTCGACGCGCGCAACGACCGCGCCATGCTGTGGATCAACGACGACGACACCGCACACCTGTCGCCGGATCAAAAGCGCGCCGTAGAGAACATCGGCCGCTCACCCTGGCTGATCCAGCCGCTGTCCGCGCCGGCCGGTGCGGGCAAGACCACTTCGATACGCGCCCTGCGCGCCGCCGCCCGCCGCCGCTTCCACGGCACCACGCTGGTGTTGGCGCCGACCGGCAAGGCCGTCGACGTCGCCGTCCGCGAAGGCGCCGGAGACCAGGGCCACACGATCGCCAAAGCCCTCCAGATGTTGCGCGACAACCAGTTAGCACTGAACCCGCACACCCTGGTGATCGTTGATGAGGCCGCCATGGTCGGCACCGCCGAGCTGCGCCAACTGCTGACCGCCACCACCGCCGCGGGGACCAAGACCGTCGTGGTCGGCGACGCCCATCAGCTGGCTCCGGTTAAGGCGCGCGGGGGCATGTTCGCCCAACTGTGTACCGATCTGCCCTGGACCCAGCACCTTTCGGAGGTGTGGCGGCTGCGCGACCGCGACGAACGCGGCGCCTCCCTGGCGCTGCGCGACGGGCACGGAAAGCGGCTGCGTAAAGCGGTCGGCTGGTATCGCAGCCACGGCCGGCTGCACACCGGTGACCAGATCGCGATGGCCGCCGACGCGCACGACGCCTACCTGTCCGACCGGGCCGCCGGCAAAGACGCGCTGCTGATCTGCGACACCACCGAGATGGCCGACGCGCTCAACCACCGCCTCCACCACGCGCTGACTGTCGAGGGCCCCGCCGTGCACGCAGACCGCGATCAACAAATCCGCAAGGGCGACATCATCATCAGTCGCCGCAACGACGCCACCGTTGATGTGCGACCCGGACCCCAGCACCAGCGCGGTGAACATGTCGGCCAGGTCCGTAACGGCAACCGGTGGCGGGTGGCCGGCCTCGATGCCGCCACCGGACGCATCGCCGCCGAACGACTCACCGACCAAGCCCGTGCGGTCTTCAAAAACGACTACGTGCGTGACCACATCACCCTGGGTTATGCCGCCACCGTGCACTCCGCCCAAGGCGTCACCGCCGACACCAGCCATGCTGTCGTCGGCGAAACAGCCAGCCGCGCCATGGCATACGTCGCGATGTCGCGTGGCCGCGACAACAACCACGTTTACATTTACAACCGAGCGGCCGGGGAAGGCGACCACGAGCACCGCCACCTGCTCGACGCCGCTGAGGTGCACCAGATGCGCCGGGGCAACAAATACGCCGCCGCCCACTCTTTGCAGATGATCCTGGACACCGACGATCGGCCCCGCACCATGCACGCCCAAGCCGAACGCGCCGCCGGCCACCAGCTGCCCCCGGCTGTCGCAGATCTGTTGGAACGCAACGATCGACGCCGCACCCAGCGGCGAGACGCCTGGCGCCGATACACCGCGGCTGAACGCGCCCGCAAGGCTGACAACCAACGCATCATCAGTTACGACCGCAGCCGCGATCTCAGTGACGATGGCTACGGGCTGGAGTTTTAGGCGATAGGTTGCGGCGCCCATGCCCGCTGTTGGGTTGCTGCGCGGGTGAACTCGGCGTGTGAGAACTTTCTGTCAGGAGAATGACCGCGACCTTGCCCGGTGCCGCGACCACGGTCCCAACCGTCCCAACATCCGTCGGCCTCATCCGCACTCATCCGCACACTCATCCGCACTGGGTTGTGAGGATTTTCATTACTGAGATCAAGACCAGACGGAGCGGTCGTCTGCCGCGGCCGCAGCGCGTACCTGCTCCAGGAGCTCGGGCGGGAAGCGAACGTGCACGGTGGCAGTCAGCCGGCGGGGCCCTGGTCCCTGGGGTTCCTGGTTTTCCGGGCGAGCGAAGACATTTCAAGGTTTGTGGCGCCCCCATGAAGCAAGGTGTCGATACCGGCGAGCGGCGTTCCATCCAGGCAGCGCAGAAAATCGTCCTCGGTCATCACTTCGATCGCTTGACCCTGGCCTTGTAGCTCAAACGCCCTCCTTGCCTTGGCGGTTAGGTTGGAGCCGGGGCAAAGTACAGCGGGGTTGATATCACCGATGATCAGCACGTTGGTTCGCTTGGTGGTTGACTTCTCGGGGATCGCCCCGACCCGCGAGCACTCGTCCCACGCGATTTGTCGAGTCATCGCCATAAGAGTGCCAGTGAATACAACGACCCGGCCGTAAAGGTAGCCGTCGGGGTCAGCGTCCTGATTCAATTCCGACCGGACCAGCGCCGAGCCGCCCGAGATCGCCACGCTGCCCTTATAGATGCCGCTATGCATGTGGCCGATGCAAACACCCACCGAACTGGCTAGCGCGCTGAGATCTTGGACGCCCTTCATGTTGGACAGTCCGCGAACAATGTCGACAACGGCACGTGCGTCGGAAAGTGGGTTGTGGTGGTCGGCGATGAGGCCACCCACCGCGTTAACGACGAAAGGCAGTCGGTACGACGGTAGAGATAATGCCCGGCGGGCGACACCCATCGTGCACAGGAAGCGCATCTCGGGCCATTCAATGTTGTCGGCCGCGCATGCGTAACGGATAACCCCGATGTCGAAACCGGCATTGTGGGCGACCACCACGTCATCGCCGATGAAGTGGACTATGGACGGCAGCCGTTCGTTCCACCGAGGTGCATTCGCAACCATCGCCGCCGTTATGCCGTGGATGAACGTGTTGTAGGCGTCGAAGTGGTCGACCGCCTCGGGCGGGCGCATCAACCAGCTTCGTTCCGCGACGGGAACTCCGTCCCGCACGCGGACCAGACCGACGGCACATGGCGAGCCGCGATATGAATTCGCGGTCTCAAAGTCGATCGCAGTGTAATTGAGCATCACAGCACCGGCTCGGGTTTAACGAGGGGCCCTAACCAGTCGTGGTTCCCAACGGCGAGAAAGATCGGCAGAGGGGCGATCTCGGCGAACGTCACGCGGAGAAACTCCGCCATGTCGGGGGCGAACCGTCCCTGTTCGTATAGGCCGCCACGCAGCAACGTCTCCCGCAAGGGCCGCCGCCGTCTCCGTGGTTGCTTGCCAGTCGCCCAGCGAAACGGCGCGTCGAGATGCACGTCAGCGAAGTGGAGCAACCTCATAAGATCGCCTTCCTACTTCGGCCACTTGTCCGGACGATCAAGCAAGAGAATGATCATCTGTTGGTGCTAGAGCTACGGGGAGCGGCCGTGGTGTCAGATCACCGCACGCGAGGTGCTGCCGCGACGTCCGAGCTACCTCGACCTTTGACCACACTTCCCCCAGCTCGGCAAGCCATTGGGCGACGGCGATGGTCTCGGCCACAAACGGGTCCGGATTCACTCCTCGAGGAGGTGAAGGAAGTGCTGCCCAGTCGAGAGGTTGCGGAAGCGAGGGCCAGTTGATGGGAGCACGGGGTTGGCCGGCGGCGGTCTTCGAATCGCGATGCAGTGCATCAAGTTCGGAAATCCTGTTCCGGATGGCATTCAGTGTCGCGTTGGGATCGATGTTGCCGACGGTTCTCTCTGCGAGCTCGGTCGCCTCTGTGTCCAGCCGACCACCGAACGGGAGGAGCAGCCGGGCTGCAAGCACATTGCGCAGGGTGCGGGCATCACCTGTAACCCACGCGCCGCAGAGGCGCGTCAGCGGTGTCGACGGGTTGATGTCGACGTGCCAAACAGCAGAAGCGCCTTCGCGGTAGCGAAACAATGCAATTACGTCGGCAGACAGCACCACGGGCCCCTCCTCGATGGTCGCGGCGATCATAAGCAGGGTCTCCGACAGCTTGATCGCGAATTGCACCATCTTCCGAAACTCTTACCGGTGTCGGATTCACGTGCTAGGACGATGCGACATGCGAGATTTGTCGGTCAATTCTTAAGGGGGGACAGGATGACGGTGCCTCCGGGCTGGTATGCCGATCCATGGCAGCAGGCTCACTCGCGGTGGTGGGACGGCGCACAGTGGACCGGATTCGTCGACGGCGCCGTGATCTCTGATCCCGCTCACGGGCAATCGGGTCAGACACGTCGACAAACAGCGACTCGTAAGGGCGACACACAGGGCCGGCACATCATCCTCACCGAGGAGTTCAAGCGAGCACTCGCACTTCTCGGCGAAGGTCGTCATGTTTTCCTCACGGGAAAGGCGGGCACGGGTAAGTCAACGCTGATTCGCCAATTTATGTCCGAGACAAACCGGAAGGTTGTTGTCGCCGCCCCCACTGGGGTCGCGGCCCTCAATGTTGATGGTTACACCATCCATCGCCTGTTCAGTTTCAGCAAAACGACGACCTTGGATGAAGTCCGCGCTGGCCGCTACTACCCCTCACGATTTGCGAAAACGCTTGCCTCGCTAGAGACCCTCATCATCGACGAAGCGTCGATGGTGCGCGCCGACCTCTTCGACATGCTGGTCGGTGCGCTCGAGCGATTTGGCCCGGCACCGGGAATGCCTTTCGGCGGCGTGCAAATTGTGCTCGTCGGTGACTTGTATCAGTTGCCCCCGGTGGTCACTGAGCAGGAAGTCGAGTACTTCTCGACTCGATACGAGACTCCCTACTTTTTCTCTGCCCACAGTTTCCAGCGCGAGACCTTTCCAACCGTCGCGCTGACAACGGTGTTCCGCCAGAAGGGCGACGAGCGGCTTACCTCGATCCTTAACGCGATCCGCGAAGGCGTGCTCCTAGCGCATGCACAAGAGCAGCTTAATGGCCGGGTCGATGCCGACTTCGTCCCACCTGACGATGAATTCTGGCTGACACTGGCGCCGACGAACCGGCTCGTGTCGGCCCGCAACCGCCAGCATCTTGAACGGTTGCCCGGCGACGAGGTCATACACCAGGCCAAGCAGTCCGGAGACCTAAGCCTCTTTGAGCCACCCACCGACGAAGAGCTGCGGTTTAAAGTCGGCGCCCAGATCATGATGCTTAACAACGACCAATCCGACCGTTGGGTCAACGGCACCATCGGTCGCGTAGCCAAAATCCATGAAGCTCAGGGGCTAATCGTGTCGGTCGAGTTCACGAACGGGACTGCCGCCGAGGTAACCGCTCACACGTGGGATGCCACGCGGCCGGTCATCGACGGCGGTTCCCTTCGCCACGAGATCGTCGGCTCCTTCAGCCAATTGCCTTTCAAGCTGGCATGGGCGATCACCATCCACAAGAGCCAGGGACAAACACTTGACCGGCTGATCGTCGACCTGACCGGCGGCACCTTCTCCTTTGGCCAGCTCTACGTCGCACTGAGCAGATGCACGTCGCTGGAGGGACTCGTGCTCAAACGGCCCGTGTTACCAAAGGATCTCAAAACGGATCGACGCATCGCACGCTTTCTGCGCGGCACAATCAAGGAAGACCACCCGCGTCGTTATTGCGCCATTGCGATTCTCACCGTCGGCGACGAAGGACGCATGTCGCGGCCCAGGCCCGTCGAACTGGCCGTGGCTTTTGACGACGGGACGGCCGTGAGCAGTGTGATCAATCCGCAACGAGATCTTGCCGATGCACGACAGTCCTATGGCATCAAGGTTTCTGATGTCCTTTTGGCCCCGACGCTTGCCGAAGCATGGAGTGTCATCGCTCCGATGCTCGCGGGCTGCACGCCCATCGGCGTCGGCATCGACGAGACGCTGGGGCTCATCGACTTCGAACTCAAAAGGCTCGGTCATGTCACGGCGATGCCTTTGGGGATCGAGGTGCCCCCCACGGCCCTGGAATCAACACATCGCCGAGCGCTCGCAGCCAGCACCGCGCTGGAACGAGCGTTCGCATTGCTCGACGCACGCGTGAAGGCGGGGGCCAACGACTCAAGTTCGACCCCCTTCGGCGAACCAGAGCAGTCCGAATCTTTCCTCGGCTATATCGTGAGCCGCTGCCATCAGGCTCCGACGCCGACTTCGGTCCACTTGCCTGCGCTATCGGCGATCCTGAACGTCAGCCGCAGTGTCGGCGAGATACTGCTCGGAGATGCCAAAGCGCACGAGGTGCAGGCTCGCATCGGCGCGCTGGCCGACACCCCATGGCTGGCCGCTGCACGCCACTCGGTTGCCGACCAGCTGAGGGCCGCGGCTTCGCGGGTCAGACTCACCAACGAGGCGATGTCGCGTCTGAGGGAGGCCGAGAAGCTGCTTGGTGTCGAAATTATCGACGATTCAGTCGAGACAGCGGGTGCAGGCGAAGACATCGCCTCGATTCTGGTACCAGGGGCACGGATTTGCTTCACTGGCACGGCACAGAACGCCGCGGGGCAAGTTTTATCGCGTGACGAAATGATGAGGATCGCGCAAGCCGCGGGCCTCATGCCGGTTAAATCGGTGACTAAGACGCGGTGCGAAGTCTTGGTGACCGCAGAGATTGGGTCTCAGTCGGGTAAAGCGCGTAAGGCTCAGGAACTCGGCAAGCCGGTGTTCTCCGTCGAGGAGTTCTTTGGGTGGGTCGACAAGACGCAGGCCAACACGACGCGGACCTCGTCCTAGTAAACGCCGCGCGGCAGCGAAAGGCCATGATCCACCTTTACTCCCCGCTGCATGGTTTGGGCCCCCACGAGACGATGACGAGTCCGCCGCGACCCGGGGACAACTGGACCATCACATTTGGGATCAGAACTGTTTCGGTTCGGATGTAGGCTTCCGTTTTCTATCAGTCCGGTCGCATTCGCAAGGTGCCATTTCAAAACCCATCGACGGCGGGGCGTACGTCGAGGCTCATCAGCCTCTGGAAGAGCTCAATCAGCTACCCAACGTTGCCTATCACAACATGTAGTCCGGGTTTCGCATCGCCGGGTGCGGTGCGAAACGTCTACTCGTATTGGCTTTCTGGGAGCATTTTGGGACCACACGTGATACGCGGCGGATTCTTCGCGGGTTCGAGATCCGACCCAGTCAGGCGACACAGTCCGACCGCCAAACTACGAAAAGGAAAGTGCGGCAGCGCGTATCTCCCGATACAGTCGGGTGGCGTAGCCAAGACGGTGTCGCAGCTGCTTCTCCAGGCCCGCGATGGGCACGAGGTTCTGAGGTGCGCGGCTGTCCTTGTACTCCACCGAGGCGAATCTCGCCAGTAGCTGCTGACTCGCATTTGCAAGGGCGACAGCCTCGGCGAGGTCCAGTGTCGGCGCGGCCTCCAACCGAACGACGCCGGCCCACGGCCCGGCCGGGGTGCAGGGCAACCGGAGATACCACGAATATCGCTGCCAGCCCGTCGCGATGGCAAATATCGGTGTCCTCGCGGCTGTCTCAAGCTCGGCCACGACGGCGTTCAACTCGGGCGGCAAATATTGGGCCTGATGCGTTTTCACGTAACCGAGGGCGTGGGGGAGGTGAGCGCGGTCGCGCAGCGGACCATCGATGATCAAAAGATTGTCCGCGACGGCGCCGTGGGAACCGGCAGCGGCCCGGGCTTGCACCGCGGCAACGATTTCCAGATCTGTCAGCGCGCGCTGGACGGCATTGCTCAGCGAGACCGCCAAGGCTACCTCGGAGCCTGCTACCACGCGATGGAAAACATACGTACTGCCCCCAATGGGGATGTGAGTTCCGGTGACGGCGGCGGTGAACAGGCCGCGGCGCACCTCACTGGTGATCAAATGCGCGCCGTGCTGGCAGCAGCAGACGACGCCGGCCGCATACGACGCGCAAATCCCGGCAACCGAGCGGCTGGCATCGATTTCGCCGGTTGCCGCGTCGTCGATCCAGACGCGTGCGTCGATCCGACGCACGCCGTCGACGAACAATAAGTCCCGCCTCTGCCCGTCTGGTTGAAGCGTCTGGATTGGCGCCCATTTCGCCGTTGACACCTCGATTGTGGTGTCAACCTGAACCTCCGACTGTGGCAACGCCTCCAGCTCGACTCCGGCGTCGTAGCTCGGGTCCCAACTGTCGACACTGAACCTCACCGTCTACCTCTTCAGATCCCTTGGCGCTCGATGTGCGAGCCGGCGCCGTCGCGGGTCACCTGGAAACGGACCGGTATCCGTTCGGCCAGTGCGGGCACGTGGGTGATCACGCCTACCATCCGCGATCCCGAAGACGCGAGGTTTTCCAGCGTTCCCGCGACCGTCTCCAACGTGACTTCGTCGAGCGTGCCGAATCCTTCATCCAGAAATATCGACTCTAACTTGCTGGCGCCGACCGCCGACAGCGATGTGACCTGCTCGGATAACGCCAGCGCCAATGCCAGGGCTGCCTGAAACGTCTCGCCCCCTGACAACGTTTTGACCAGGCGTGGCATGTCGGCATCGTTGTGGTCGATGACCAGCAAGTCGCGTTCGTCGCGGGTAAGGCTGAACTGTCCACCGGACAGGTCCATCAGGATCGCCGAAGCATCCAGCAGCAGCGTGTCGAGCGCGCTGGCGATCAGCCAACGGGGAAAGTTGTTGCTGCGCATAAGATTCGCGAGCTCGTGTGCGACGTCGGCCGCATCTTTGGCCGTCTTCATTTGCTGCTGCATTCGCTTGGACTCGTCGAGACGCTCTTTACCACGCTTCAGTGCCTCTTGGGCGGTCGCGACCGCGGAGGCGACCAGACCCGTCGCTTCGGTACACAGCGCTGCGGCATCCTCTGTCGACGGCGCGGTTATCCCTTCAGCTGTTAGCGCCTCCACTAAGCTCGACCGAGCTGCCTGTGCCCGCGTGTCAGCTTCCGACGCGACACGCTCGGCTGCCTCGACCTGCGTTCCTCGCGAGGACGCTTCTGCAGCGCTCCAGTCGGCGAGCAGTTGCCATCCGGCAGCGACGTCGGTGCCGGTGATCTCAGGAACACCGAAGCGTGTCAGCGGATCTCGGCTACGGCGCAACTGCTGCCAGCTGGCCTCGATGGCCGCTTCCACCTGGGCGAGCGCGTCTCGCGCCGCGGACACGGCTGTGCGCGCTTCGCCGAGTGCCGAGCTTGCAGCATTCACTTCTTCTTCCAACGCGATCACATGGTCAAGCTGCTTGCGAACGCTATCGACCTCAGGTGCGGCGGACAGCTGCTGGGTGAGCTCGGCCTCGCGTTGCTGCTTCATCTGGACTTGTTGGTCGGCCCGCTCCTTGGCGACCGCAGCAGCCGTGTACGCATTGGTCGACTCGGCGGCCGCGTCCTCGGCGAGTTTGCGTTGCTCATGACCGCGTGACGCGGCATCGTCAGCGTCGTTGGCTGCTTGCAACAGCAATTGGAGTTGGCTGGCAAGCGCATCGGCGGTCACCGAAACCCATGCCCTCAACTGGTCCCAGCCGCGCTGGATGTCGGTGTCGTCGATCGCCGGCGGGTTAAGCGCGCTCACGCTGTCGCGGGCCGCACCGAGCGCGGTGCGAGCTGATGCAGTGTCGTTGTCGGCGCTCGTCGCTGCCTGCTCGGCAGCGCGAAGACTGCCGCGGGCGCGGATGACGTTGGCATCGGCGGTCTTGCGCTTGCCCTCGATCTTTGCGCGCTGAGCCTGGGCCGCCGTGAGCCTCGCGTGTGCTGCGGACGCCTCCGCCGAGAGCTGGGACAGCCCTTCATTGCTCGCTTCTTCGCTGACGGGATTTCGCAGGATCACGCACTGATCCATCATGTTGAGCGCGGTGAGGTGGTCGAGGAGCTTGACGCGACGGTCTTCGCACCGTCGCAGCTGTTCCCTCCGCACCGCGATGGCACTGTTGCGCTCGACTTCGAGTTGCGACAGTGCGGCCGCCGCCTTCTTGGCCTTGTCTCGTGCCCGTTCGCCGGCCGACCGCGCGGCTTCAATGTCGGCGGCAACGGACTCGGGCGGTAGCTGGGTGATGGTTTGGCCGCAAACGGGGCAGTCGTCTCCCACGGTCAGTTCTGTCCGGATCGCAGCCGCCTTGTTGGCACGTTCCGCGTCGTGCAAGGCTGCTTCGGCTGCCGTGGCTTGCTCGGCTGCCTCTGCTACCTTCTGCTGGGCTTTGGCCAGAGCCGTGGTGAATTGTGAGCGCCGTGCGGATGCGGCGGCGTCGCCGGCGACAATGCTGGTGATCTCTTCTGCTTCGGTGACCGCGGCGGCCGTTGTTGCCGGGTCGGGGAGCTCTTCGAGCTCGTCGGCGGCGTCTTTCTGGACCTTCTCAGCTATGCTGAGATCCGATTTCGCCTGCGCGAGTTGAGAAGCTACGTCGCGGAGCGTTTCGCTGATAGCGTCGAGACCTTCCGGAACGCTGACTCGGTGCAACGCAGCGAGGCGATCTCGCGCCTCGACGTATTCGCGCTGTCGGAGCTCCGCCACGCGGTCGGCTTCGGTGGCTGCAGTCCGCGCGGTGTTGGCCGCGGTGTCCGCGCGTTCCCGATTCGTCGCGGCTTTCTGCAGCGCGGCGTCCGCAGCAGCGCCGGCATTGATGACGGTCGGTAGTTCGGCGCCGATCTGCTCAAGTTCAAGCCAGTTTGCAAGCGTCTGTTGGAGCTGGTGGCGCGGCGGCGCCGCTTGCAGCGCGGCGCGTGCCGTGCGGTCTCGCTCTTCGAGGCCGCTCTGCTCTGTCTCGGCGGTGGCTAACGAGGCTTTCTTCGCTTGCCGGGCTGCATCGAGGTCGGCGACCCCCGCCGGTACAACGACTGCGAGCAGCGCATCGAGTTCGGCGTTCAATTGTGCGACGCGCTCGCCTGCGTGGGCGACCTCCTCGGCTGCCCGCGTGAGAGCCGGGACGGCCACCGTGGTCATATGCGTTTCGAAATCTTTTGCTTTCGTACGGGTTTGGCGCAACGCGGCGACGTTGTCCTCTGTGTCGTCTGCATATCGGCTCAGCTGCTCGGTCAGGGTGTCGGCGCGCATCTTGTTGTCGCTGGCGCGGCTGTATGCCGCACGTTGGATGCTGTCGTAGATGCCATATCCGAGGAGGTTTTTCAGAATGTCCTGGCGGTCGCCGTCCGTGGCGTGCAGAAAGCGGGCAAAGTCACCCTGGGGCAGTGCCACGGCTTGGGTGAATTGGTCGAAGGTTAGTCCAAGAAGCTGTTCAACGGCTGTCGTGACGCGCGGGCTACCGGATTCAAGCGTGGTGGTCTCATCGTCGGAAGCACCGAGGGCAAGCGGCGACACGAATTCCTCCAGCCGGGCTTCCCTGACGGTGACAGCTTGTGTCTTGCCGCCGCCGCGGCGGACGTCGCGGACGACACTGAAGCGACGCCCGGCGAGGTCGAAGATCAGGCGAACCACGCCACGATTGGCCGTGGGGGCAAGCGCGGGGGCGACGGCGCTGCGGTTGTCCCAACGCGGGACGGTGCCGTAGAGCGCGAAGATCATCGCGTCAATGATCGTGCTCTTGCCGGCGCCGGTCGGGCCGACGAGCACGAAGAAGTCGGCGTCGCGGAAGTCGACGCGCACCTTCGTGCGATAGGAGCAGAAGCCGTCGAGTTCGAGCAGGACCGGGCGCATGTCAGCTTGCTGTCGCGTCCGCGGACGTTAGTTCGTCGAGGAGTTTGATAAACAGTGCATCGATGCGGGGATCGGAGATTTGGCGCTCCTTGCAGAACTCGTCGAACAGCTCGACGGGACTCCGATCGGTGCGGTCCGGGCGGGCGGTCGGTTGGGCCTTCTCGACAAATTCAGGATCGATGCGGATCTCTAGCGCGTTGGGGAGGGCTTCGAGCACGTCGTCCCGCAGACCGGCGCGGACGGGTTCGCGAATGTAGACGCGCAGGTAGTCATCGCCGAATTCGGGTGCGCCTTCGCGCAGCTCCTGAAGCGAGCCTCTGACGGTGCGCAACCGACGACCCGCGGTGATCGGCACCTCAGTTATCTTCGCTGGCGTGGTTGGTGAAACCTCAACAAGGAGAACCATGCTGGTGTTGTCTTGTTCGCCGAAGTCGACGGCGATGGGGGAGCCGCTGTAATGAACTGGGCAGGGCGCGGGAATGCTTTGCCGCCGGTGGAGATGTCCTAGCGCGACGTAGTGAGGGTCGGAACCGAAGACGCTGCTGGGCACGTAGTAGTCGAAGATGGTCTGGGCCGCGCGCTCTCCGCCGCCCATCGTGCCGCCTGTGATTGTCAAGTGCGCCATGATGATATTGATCGCCTCGGCCGTGAAGCCGGTCTTGAGGTGGCTGAGCATCGTGCGAACAAGTTCGTCGTACGCCGCGGCATGGAGGTCGGGCGTGCCGGCCAGCAGTTCTGCGGCTCGGACCGCGTAGCGGGTGGTCAGGAACGGCAGGACGGCGACGTTGACACGCTCACCCGTCGATCGGGCGTCGAACGAGACAACACCGCCGCTGTCCGCGGGGCGGACGTGGCCGAGCAGATGTATGCCAGCGGCCGCCATCAGCGGCCGGTAGGCGTCGAACGTGCCTGCGTGGTCGTGGTTTCCGGCCATCGCGATGACTTCCGCGCCGGTCCTGCGTAACTCGATAAAGGCATGGACGACGAGCCGTTGCGCTTCGGCTGACGGTGCCGATGTTTCGTAGAGGTCACCCGGCAATAGCACCGCGTCTACGTGTTCCCTTTCGGCGATGTCGACGATCTCCTTGAGGACCTCGGCGTGCTCCGCGAGCCTGCTGTGGCCCTTAAGGATCTTTCCGACATGCCAGTCGGAGGTGTGCAGAAACTTCATCAATTCCTCCGGGGCCGCTTAGAACGGTGCATCGTCAGGCACGGGTACGCGGGCTGGAAAGGCGCCGTCTTGAGATTCGCCGTCGGTTGACGATGGAGGCGTGGCGTCGTCGACTTCGGACAGCCGGGTCGCCCACGCCGGGAAGGGGAATTCGACCGCCAATGGGACCGGTATCGCGGGCTGATTGACGAACATGGCCCCCGGTTTGGCGATCGTGGCGCGCATTCGCTGCCCGGCTGGCAGGAATCCGTACTCGCTCCGAGAGGCCTCCGCTGCGTCGAGGCGCCCGATCACCTTGATGGCGCTATTGCTGATGATGCGACGCTCCACTTCGCTTGCCGTCTGCTGGGCACCGATCAGGATGATGCCGAGTGAACGGCCGCGCTCGGCGATGTCGAGCAGCACGTCCTTGATGGGGCTGGCGCCTTCGCGGGGCGCGTACTTGTTGAGTTCGTCCAGCATTGTGAACAGCAGGCTGCCGGGTCCGGCCGCTTCCTTCCGCTCCGTCTCGGCTCGGAGCACCACGCCCGTGACGAATCGCTGCGCCCGCTCCATGAGGTTGTGTAGATCAACGAGCGTCACCTGGTGGTCTTCGGTGCTGATGCGCCTGCCGGGACGGTCGGGAATGTCTCCCCGGATGATTTCGGACAGCGCGCGCTGGCTGGAGCGCAGCCGGCGCACGAAGGCGTTCGCGGTACCGGCGCCGATGGCGGGGCCCGCCCATGCGGCCATTGTGGCCGGATCGGTCACCCGGTCGCAGATGAGCTCCACCAGGTCCGTGTACGTACGGCATTGCTGTCCGTCAATCACGACTGCACCGTCGTTGCCGGCGGGCGTGGCGTCATTGCGCAGGCGGCTTGTCACCTGGTGCACGACCAGCGTGTACTGGCTGCGTTCGTCTTCGATGTCGGCGAAGACGTAGGGCAAGAGCTGCTCGGCGCAGAACTCCCGGATCGTCCACCAGAACGCGTTCACCCCGTCGGTCCGGCCAGCGACGTTTGGCCGGGCGTTGTTCGACGCCGCGACGGGCGGCGCAAAGAAACCGACCGAGGCGAACGGGGTTGCCGTTAGGTTCAGGCGGGCATAGGCGGCACGCAGCTCATCGCCCGGTCCCCCTCGCAGCCGTAGGTTGGGTCGATCCAGGAACAGCAAGTCCTCGCCTTTGACGGAGAAGATCAGCGCCTTCGCGTTGTGCGCGTTTCGGAGCACGCCGCTGGTGAAGATCGAGTGCAGCAGGAACAGTGCGAATGACGTTTTTGTGGCCACGCCGGAGATTCCGCTGATTGACACGTGGGCACCACGCGTGCCGTCGATGAAATCGAGGTCGACGTAGACAATCTCGCCGTCCCTGCCGGTGCCGACCGGGATACGCCGCTCCATCTGATCGAAATAGAGTGCTTGGAACCGCTCGGTTCCCGTGGCGCGACGCACGAGGGAACCCGGTCGGGGCGGAACGTAGAGCTGGGGCTCGACACGCGTGGTGGTCACCTCGGCGATCTCCTGCACCCTGGCAGGCAGCACGCCGTCGGAGATGAGGAAGACGTCGCTGCTGAAACTGGCGCCTTCGTGCCGCGAGCGCACCTGCGTGACGATGCCCGACGTCATCACCTGGCCGCGTTCCGGCACCTCGCGCAGCGTTGCCACGACATCGTCGAGCTGCAGGTACGCCTCGGGGTAGATCGCGACATGGAATGTCAGCGGTGTCGCGTCCTCTGTGCCGACCACTTGGCCGACCGCGTGAACATCGTGTCCCTCGTTCGTTTCGGTCGCCGTTGGGGGGGTGAACTCCTCGCCCCGTTGCTCTGACACTGTGCCGACCTCCCCCGGCGCGACGAAGTCTCGACTCGTGCCGACGGGCTCCGATTCTATGATTTACACCTGATTTGCCGCAGGGTTTCCGCATCCTGTCCGTGCGATGGACGGCTTTGCACTACATGAAGCCACGCTCAACGATCGGCGCGTCTGGTAGACGAAATCGCGTCGCGGGTTTCTTGGCAGCGTGCCACCATAGCGATGTGGCGGGCGTTGAACAGCGGACACCCTGCGCCGCCTGTGACGTCTGCGGAGGCTGTGTCACTGAGGGATCAGCATGGCAAGACCATGATGGTCACCGTTACAACGCCCACTGGGACTGCTACCAACGCGCGGAACTAGAGCGCCGTGCTCGCAACGCGGCACCGACCGCATCGGAGCGCAGCAGACGCGCGTACACAGACCATCTGACACGCTCGATTATTGCTCCCGGGTGGCCTCTGGCTCTGGTGTTCGCGACCAAATGCTCTACGCCGGCTCGGCCCGCCGGACCTAGCCTTCGACAATGAACGCTTGGCAGCCCCGCACCGAAGCGGAATGGGACGAGTGGGAGCGCGGCCACCGATCACCTCCGCAGCGGAAAAACGCCAGCCGCCTCAAACCACCTAATCCGCCGTCCGTTCCTCCGCAGCGGGGCGACTTCGCGTGGCAGTCCGGCGACCCCTCGTCCACAGCGCCGCGATGTCCACAGTACTGGGCGCAATTCACCGTGCACGGCGAAGTCGACATCTACCACGTCATGTTCGAAGACGTCATAGGTCAGAAACTGACATGCACATGCCCGGCCTTCAAATTCAGCGGCCACACCCACTGTAAACACATTGACCGCGTGCGATCCCACGGCTGCTTCGGCGATGGCCCCAACGACCTCCCCTCCCTAGGCATCACCATGGAAACAGACCACCCAACATTAGAAAGCAAACCAGCGCGACCACCACAGTGCTGCAAACTATGCGGCGAGCTGATGCGCGTTCCGGCGGTACGAATGGTCGACGACCTCGGCCATCAACTGATCCGCGTTCAATTCCACAACAACGACATCGGTTGCGCATACGCTTATATCGGCGCACCACTGAACATCGGCGATAAGGTGGCGGTCCCAAATCAGTGGACCAAAACAGGGACACTGCACGGCACTGTGGTTGGTTTCGGAAGTGACTACGCAGGCCCGCTGGTTGAACTAAGCGCGACTCTAATCATAGAAAACTGGCGTGGAGTGCCATTCAGGAAGCTCTCCACGAATACCATGCGGAAACAGCCCTGAACTACAGTGACCCGACATTAGCCGAACAGTCGCGCACACGTGCGAACACCCTTCCATAGACCTGGGGGTCAAGGGCGTTTCCCCCTTATCCGCTTTGGTTCGAACCCAGCTGTACGCCGATCTATTCGACTCCGACATGGACTCGGTCGCCGAAAAGATAAACAGACTATAGGCGCGGGAAGTCACGGAGACGCGCTAATCTCACGGACCCAATTCGACAAGGAGGTCCCTTAATGAGTGACATCACCGGGCAGATAGCCGAGGCGATGTGGAACGCCTGTCAAAACCAGACACACCACGGCGGCGCGTGGACAAGTAACGGACCCCCGCAATGGGTTCGCTAAGCCGCCGCTGCCGTGGTGGAATGCGGGCTGACGCAGAGAGCTAAAAGTGGGACGGCCGTTGTTGGGCTAATGAGATCCGCTACGTCACCGAGTGGTGCGCGACGAATACTCGGGGCATGACGCCGATTTGTAGTCATATTGTAGTCACGGAGTAGTCACAAACTACCGACGTTCGTCCCAAACACGCCATTGACCAGTCATTGCTTTACGCTGTGTCGGGTGCGCGCCGAGGTGCAGCCTTCGTGGCTGACGCCTCATTAGCCGGTGCCTCAGCAGGCGCGCCTTTGGCTGGGTGACGCGCCTTGCTGGCAGCTTTCGCCGCGCGGACACCGGCCACCTCGTCGCCACCAGCGTCGGCTTTGGCCTTCTGGGGGGCCGCTATTACGTCCAGGTACGCGGCGACGTGTTTACCGATCGATTCGCTCTGACCGAACAGGTCTGACTGCGCAATAAGACTACGTAGCTCATCTTTGTTCACATATTCAATCGTGTGGCCACCGCCAAGATTAACTTCGGCGCTAGGAAGCGCGCGCCCGGCCCCAGTCCAGCTTTCATCCCATTCTGTTGGAGCGACCGTAGGCAACCACCATGCGTCAGTCATCGAAAGCCGCCCAGGACACCCCTGGCTTAGCCGTGGGGTGGGCGGCTTGAGCATCGATCTCGAATGGATCCTCTTCGTCGAGCAGGTCCAGATCGAACAATTCGTCCGCCACATGCCAACTGTAGTACAAACGGATACAAACATCTGTGCTGGTTGGGGACTTTGCCTGGCCGTTCGCGGAGCTAGCTTTTGACGACAGTTGTGACGATAACCGTGACGACAGTCGCTCCCTCAACCACTACCGCTACAGCAGCAAAATGCATTTATCGTGCCTGGTCAAGGCGCCTGCCCGCTCCTGGCAGTGTGGGGGTCTAAGGAAGCCCGATGTCCAGAATCGCCTGGCTGCTGAGCGGCCGGCAAGCTGGCTCATTTGGGAACAAATTTGGGAACAAAACAAGGTGGAACCGCCCACAATCGGTGCTATGTGGCGCAACGGGCCAGACATACGAAGGCCGTTGACCTGCGCTTTTGAGACTAAGCGGACACGGGAAAATCCCTGGTGCGTAGCTCATAACCCAGCGAGCATGGTTCGACGGGCGCCAGCACTGTTACGTCGCGCAACACGTCGCCGCATATCTCCAGGACAGGGACAGCTCGCGTAACCCTGGATCGACAAAGCGCATTTCACAAGCTGTTTTTGCAGGAAAGCGCGGGGGTTCGAGTCCCCTTAGCTCCACACAAGTTTTCCCAGCTAATCGCTGGTTTCCCGCTTAGCTGGCACCCCCTCATTTTGCCCCCGGTCCCTGTCGGGTCCCTGGCGTATGGTCCCGGCCAGTTGTGTTGGCCAGGCCGAGAGGGATCAAGAAGCGATGAACAGCAACAGGGCGGTCATCATCGACCGCTGGATGAACAAGGACGGCAAGCGAACTGGACGTTACGGCGTCGGAATGCGTTGGCGTCGCGCAGCACGCGCAGGTTAGGTTGTCGGTGCGCGGGGTGGAGCTGGCCGTCAAGCGCCAGCTGGCCGCCCGGCAAGGTTCGCTGCTCAACAGCGACGACCAGGCCGACGCGGTACAGGTCGAGCGATTCGAGTCCCTGTTCCGGGTGGCCTACGGCAAGGCGATGGCGGGCGATATGCGGGCACAGGAGCAGTGCCGACGCCTGCTGGTCGAGCTTGGCCGGTTGCGGGGCCTCGAAGCAGCGGGCGCGCTGTCGTTCCCTGCGCCGCCGGTCGACGACGAGGACGACGATGACGACGGCCTGGACGATTTACAGCGGTGGCGGCTGGAGCGGGCAGCTAGATACGAATGAGAAATCGCTTATGCGCTAGCCAACCGACCCGGGCGGTCCGGTCTCCTGTTTGTTGACAGTTACTCCAAAGAGCGCCGGCCACGCGAGCCCTATCTGCAAAGCGATCTGGTGAGAATGGACAAGAGCATCACCCTGTATCCAAGCAATCACGCCGCCCAAAAAAGTACTTCCAGCGACACCGACCCAGAACATGGGCGCGCGGAAACGCTCCGGAACCCCGTGTTTTCCAACGAATTGACGCTGCAGGATGAGCGCTACATTCGCGACGATCTGTGTGCTTAATCCTCCGGCGGCACCGAACAGGAAGACCGAAGCTGTGCCAGTAACCGCGTACATCGCCTAAAAGTCGTCGTCCATCGCGCTGAACCCGAGGACGGCTTTCAGCCGCGCGAGCCTTTCTTGGCGAGTGGGGCCTTTAGCCTTGAGTCGATACCAGTCCGGGTACGAGCGTTCTTGCCCTAAGGGTCGCCTCACGGCCTCACCTAGGCGCTCAAGTTCTTGCCTGACCATCTCGTCGCTCACCCCAAGCTGATCGGCGAGGGACGAGACGGTTCGGAAATCGGTTAGCGATTCCTCCAGTGCTTGCACTATGCGCTTGGACAAGGCGGGCTCGACCACTTCAAGGGGTCCATTACGTACTAAACCTAAGGCGGACAACACACGCGCGTGGGCGCTGCCTCCTCCGTATATGAACCATTGCCCAGTGCCTCGTGCCTCGTGCGCCGTGACACTCGATGGAACGTTAACGATGGCATAGGCGGCAAACATAGGTTCCATAGCTTGGTGTGCTTTGGCGAAGTCGGTGGCTGGGAGCGGAGCGCTGTGCAGCGCAAGGCCCCTAGTTAATACACTCTCCAAAGCGATGACTGCAGGATCAGCGAGCCCGAAATTCGAACTCCAGTGACGCGCAAACTCCCGGTACGGGCTGCCCGCACGGGGCACGAGCGCTGAAGAACCTGACCCGCTCGAAATGGCTTCTTCCACAGCAGCTTTCGATTCGTCTCCGACGGCCCAGCCGTCCGCACCAGCAGGCCAGCACTTGGTGTCCACTACGACTCTTCCTCCATCGCCTCTAAGACCACGACGTTAGCGTTCTCGATCAGGCGCTGTGATGATTTGTCCTTCTTGAGAGCCTTCTCGATCTGAGCTTTAAGCTTTTTCAGGTCGGCAGTGTCAAGCGCAAAATGCGTTTCATGTCGCTCGCCATCACCTGCCGTATACGTGAAGCGCAAAGTGTGATTCACGATTGCGGCTTGGATGCTCGGATCCTCAGCATCATCATCAAACACAGGCCGGATATCCGAGAGAATCCGAGTGTCAGTAATGATGCGCTCATACTCGTTCCTCAGGCTAAGGGCCTTCGCGAAGCGCTGCACCGCCGCGTTTTGCACTAGCGCCGTAACGCCAGCTCCTTGTTCCTTGATCCCCAGTGACTCCTTGAGCGCCGATACAAGGGACTCGGGAGGTATGCGATAACGACGCCCAGCAGCCATCAAAGACATGAGGGCTGAAAGAGCAATGCGTCCGTCGATGCCGCGCTTGTCTAGGAGATCGGTGATAGAGGCGAACGTCCCGTCGGACTGGTCAATCTCTTTGGAGAGCTGCTCACCAGCATCGGGATCTAGCTGGAGCAGGGGCGCTAGCACATCGCTGTCCCGGTCGGGAATCCGAAGACTTGGCAGAGCCGGTCACCACCTCTCAACAAATGTGTTCAACAGCAGACGCTCAGGCCTAGCTTGCGCACTTACTAAGTGGGCTCGCAGAGCGGCTCGCGCAGACGCTCTGTCAGGCTATCCACTCATCCTGAAGCTCGGCTACCCAGTTCCTCGGGTTTCGCCCACGGCGATCGTCGGTTAACTTGCCTGTCGCTTTCGAGATTAGCCGACGATGCCAGAGCTATCGGCGAAGCTTGCTTAGCGACGCGTGTGTCACTTCAGTAACACCGGAAACACCTCTAGCACTTCAAAGACGTAGGCGGCTCTATGTCAACATCCGTCCTCTGAGATCTCCTGCCGGCAGATACCAGTTCAGACGGCCAAAAAGATAGCCGAGCGCAACAAGCGTGCCGAAGACAACAGTTGGCGAGCGGGTCTGTCGGTCCCTGCTGGGTCCCTGCCAGAGTTCATCGCAGCTTTTCGGTACCAACAAAACCAACGCGCTGACCTGCAGTTTTCCAACGCAACCAACGCCTCTCAGGAAAACAAAAGCACAGGTCGACTCGTTCGCATCGAGTAGGTCAGGGGTTCGAATCCCGTTAGCTAGACGCCGTCCGCAGAGCGTGCGAGATTTCCAACGGCTGGGCGCTACACACCCGCGCCGAAAGCGTGCAATGAGAGCACTAGCCGCGCTCCCGGTCGTAATCTTCGGTGTTGATGACTACAGACACGTCGGTCGATGACCCGTTTCTCCCGCTTGCATTCTCCCTCTTCTCAAATCCGGGCGCTTATGCGATTTTGGCCGGCGCCGGGGTCTCTAGGGGTGCCGGGCTCCCGACAGCGTGGGACATTGTCGTTGACCTCATCAGCCAGATTGCCGGCGATACCGACGATGGCGGCGATATCGACGCTGATACTGCAGCAGGTTGGTACGAAGCGAAATTTGGCCCCACTCCGACGTACAGCGACGTTGTCGAGCAGCTAGCCCTAACTCCAACCGAGCGTAAGAGCCTCCTGCGCAAGTACTTCGATCCTACGGAACGCGATGAAAACGAGGCCACAGGTCCGTCAACTGCGCACCGCGCGATAGCGCGACTGATGCAGGCAGGAATCGTCCACATCGTCCTTACCATGAACTTCGACAGACTCTTTGAGCAGGCGCTTCACGAGTTGAACATCGAACCCACTGTTGTCGCAACCGAATCGGATGCACGCGGACTCGCACCGTTGCATACCGTCCAGCACTGCATCGTGCATCTGCACGGCGATTACCTCAACGCCAATTCGATGCGAAATACCACTGCCGAGCTCAGCGGATACGGGCGTTCCATGAACGCTCTGCTGAGGCGGGTGTTGAGTGATTACGGATTGCTCGTCGCTGGCTGGTCAGTCCAGCATGACCATGCACTTCGCGAAGCTGTTGCCGCGCATCATCGGTCGATCTTCACAATGGGGTGGGTCTCTCCCGGCCCACTTACCGAGGCAGCCAGCGACCTCGCTGTTGGCAAGAAGGCACTGATCTTGTCAACGACTGCCGACGATGCTTTTGGACACCTCGCGGACCAGGTCGAAGCGATGCGCGAGCGGCGCGCTCGTCATCCCCTGTCGCTGAGCGTCGCGGTGAACCGCATCAAGCGTGATCTGGGTCAAGAGGGCCCGGCGATTGCAGCGCACGACATGGTGGCTGCGGAATTCAGTCGACTGCGTAGCCAGCCCGCGTTCAATCTCGAAAGGTATATGGATGAAGCGGCATACCCCTCACTACTTGAGCAAACGGTCGAAGCGAGTCGAGTACCCGCCGCCTGTGTGGCTGCCCTTGCTTACTGGGGCGAAGATGACGACCAACGATGGTGGATGCCTGAGATCGAGCGGTTCTCTCGCCCCTTTGTGCGGGCAAGCGGATTGACCGGGCTTTTGGAGCTGCCTTTGGTTACCGGGTCAATTCTGTTCTATGCCGCGGGTGTTGCGTCGGTCGCGGCTGAGCGGTTCACCCGCGTGGCCAAGCTGTTTAGTCTTCATGGTCAACGAGCGGGTTCAAGGCCAGCGCGTTTGGTGCGGGTCCTTGCCCCGACTGGATTCGCGGAGCGGCCAGTGCCCTTCTACCAGTGTGTTGCCGCCGTCGCTGGCGAAGCGCTGGGGCTCGGGGTGGACCCAATCGATGACGCGATCCAGGTTTTTGAACTCCTGCGGTTGTGCACGCTCGTTATCGACATCGAAGGCTTTCAGGAAGCCGTCGGCGAATTCGAAGTCCGCGACCGCGAGTACAAAGAGTTATCCGCGATCGACGAGGGCAAGCGCCATGAAGCCTGGATCGATCGCCAACGTATGGTTGACCGAGTTGCTGATTGGTGTCGTTGGACTCCACGCGGAACCCATTTGTTCGTGTCAGAAAGGACATTCGACCCGAGCGACGGTCATTACAAGTGGGGGAACCCCCTCGCTGAGCGCCTCGCTGATGAGGTCGCACGATTGGGCGACCGCCATCCGCTGGCGAGCGGATGGGACATGCAGCCGACTGCTGTGTACCTCGCGCTGAAAGGTGTCAGTGTCGCGATTGGTCGTTGCGGACATGAGTTACAGATGCAGTACACAGGCTTTTTGCCTGATGAATTTTGGCTTGATACAGGTCGGCCGCCCGGCCAAGAGTGAAGTCAGACGGCCGGCGGCCAGTCCCCGGCGTCCCATTGCGCAGCCTGAAGCTGATCGAGCCGGCGCCGCTCAAGCCATCGCATCTCCGCGACCCCCTTGTGCGCGACCCGGGACGGCAGCCGATCGACCGCCTGTCGAGGCCCATGACCCACCAAGCTGTGGTTCGAAACGCTCGACCATGCATCTTAGTTTGAGGCGACAGGTAATGAGCGGCACGGGCAGACCATCAACAAAGGGCCGTCATTGTCACGGCGTTGTCACAACCCGCGCGCTTCGCGCGGATACATGATGACATCCTCTGAAATCATCAGCGCAGGTGACGGGCTCGTGAGGCATATTGCGACACCGGAAGACACCCCGCCCTGCGGACTGTAAATCCGTCGGCTAACGCCTACCCAGGTTCGAATCCTGGATCTGCCACCAAGCTCAGGCCCGCCTTTCAGCGGGCCTGACTGCGTTCAATGAGGCTGACCAAGCGGGCTAGTGCGCGAC
>NZ_JBKQQD010000291.1:0-3032 GCF_052144515.1 Mycobacterium sp.
GTAGAGGATCACGGCGACCTGCTCGCGCTGCTGGCGGATGGCCGCGTCGTAGCTCAGCAGTGCGCCCTGGAGGCGGGCCCAGCTGTCCATGTCGCCTACGGCGACCAGATGGAACATGTCGAGCGGCATGCCGTGCCGCGCCAACGTCAGAATAGTCGTGTCCGCGCGACGGGTTTCCAGCTCTGCGAGCATCTCGTCTTGGGCGGGCCAAACGGTGGGCGGCAGGTTGACCGGGCGGCCCAGCGCGAAGGTGCAGATCGCTGCCACCAACTCCATGGCGCGGTGCGCGATGGGACGGGTGAACGGTCCGTCGATCGGTCCCGCAACCGCGACGTAGACATCAACGATTGGCCTCGGGGGGAACAGAATATTTTCGTCCTGCACGCCGCCGTCGGGCACATCTTCGCGGAAGTTAAGCAGCACGTCGGTGCCGAGACGCCGCCACTCGTTCACGATCCTGATTTGCGTGCTGAGCATTTCCTGCATGCGTGAGAAGAACATTGGATCTGCCAGATTCGGCTGTTCACCACCGAGCGTGCAGGTGTACCACACGTGGCCACCGAAATCGGCCTCGGACGCCAAAGCGCCGGAGGTCAACTCGCCGCCGCGCCGAACCAATTCGTCGATCTCGTCCTGGCGGCCCTGGTCACTTGAGACCGCGGTGATCCATGGGGAGTTGTTTTGCGGCGTCACCGTGATGTGGAAGCCGTCAGGCCGACCGATGATGAATGGCGCCGTCGACAGGCTGGTCTGCGGAACGTCGTATCCCGCTTCGCGGACAAGGCGTAGCAGCCACGAGGCGCTCAGCGATTGGCGCTGATCAAGGCGAAGCTCCATCATCGCACCACTGAACACGGACGGCGGCCCCTGGCGAACAGCACGTGTGCGCCCGGGCTGGCGAACTGCTCGTCGAACTCCATTCGGTTCGTCTCGTTTCGGACGGCGGGTGGTGTGCGAACAGCTGTTCGGCTGTCCTAGCGGTGTCCTAAATCAGTCAATCACTTGGATACATCAGCACGGAATCAAGCACTGAAGTGGACATTTCGATCGGCTGTAGACACCAGACCACAGCGCCGCACATGCGCTTCCACACTGCAGTGTGGGGTCAGGAGTTCGAGTCCCCTTAGCTCCACAGGTAGGTGAATCGTGCGGCCTGGCAGCGAAAAGACGAGTCCGCCACGCAAACGCGACCGAACACCTGACGACCAAACCCCCGTTGTGCCAAGAGTCTGCCAAGACGGGTGAACACAGTCCGACACTCCGCGGACAGACTGGGACACGAACCAGCCGCTGAACTGGGCATTCCAAGACGCTACGGCACCGGGCGAAACGCCGTGGACAGTCCGGCTCGGATTTACACACCAGCGGTCGGCGGTTCGATACCGTCCGCGCCCACCAGTAAGGCCAGCACGGCCGCGCGCGCCAAGATGGTCCTCGTCGGCGACGCTTACCAACTGGCCCCGGTCAAAGCCCGCGGCGGTATGTTCGAGCACCTGTGCAAGGACCTGCCGTGGTCGCAGCGCCTATCTGAAGTGTGGCGGCTGCGCGACGCCGCAGAACGCGAGGCGTCACTGGCGCTGCGGTCCGCGCGCGGCAACCGGCTGCGCAAAGCCATCGGCTGGTATCGCACCCATGACCGGCTGCATACCGGGGATGCGATCGCCATGGCCGCTGACGCCACCACCGCCTCGTCGAACCCGGCGCCACAACCGGCGCGGTGAATGGATCGACCAGGTCCGCAACGGCAACCGCTGGCGCGTGATCGGCGTCGACACCAACGGGGCCGCATCGCTGCCGAGCGGCCCACCGATGAGGCCCGCGTCCTCTGAAGGTGTCTACCTGCGCGAGCAGGTCACCCTCGGCTATGCCGGCACCGTGCACTCCGCCCAAGGCATGACCATCGGCAACTCGGATCGATACGGTGTGTGCTGGGCGGTCCTGTCCGATCGGGCCAGCCGCGCGATGGCCTACGTCGGCATGACCCGCGCTCGCGACGAAAACCACCTCGCCATCTATCCGGCTGTGACCAACGAAGCCCACCAACATCAGCACGGCGCCGACGCCGGCATCCACCAAACGCACCGCGGCACTAAACACGCCGCCGCCCACGCCCTGCACACAATCCTGACCGCCAACGACGACCGGGCCCGCACCATGCACGCCGTTGCCGCACGTACCGACCGCGACCTGCTACCCACCATCGTGGCGGCCTTACTGGACCGCGACGACCAACGCCGCGCTCAGCGCGCGCAGGCCTGGCGCCGGCACACCACACAAAATCCCGCCCGCGAAGCCGCACTCGAACGCATCACCGCCACCACACAACAGGCTGCTCAGCGCCAACGCGGCCGCGACCAGGGGTATGGACTCGAACTGTAGTTCTGTCAAAAAGCCTGCTTCACAACAACGTTGGCCAAGACTATCTGGGCTCGGCTGGATAGCTTTTTGCACAAAAACTGATGACTAGGTCACAGCGAGAATAGCGTGGCGAGGAAGAAGATAGTCATGCCGGCGGCCATCATCGCCTGACAGAGGCTACCCAGCGAGCGGTGCCACGCCTCCTCGCGGCGCCGCTCGATGAAAGACCAGTATGTCCAGAAAACCGCCGCTGCGGCGAAGCTGACGACACCGAACCAGCTCATTGCGGTGAACCATACGGGCGTCCCGCTGCTTGCCGGCATGTTCATTCCGCCGCCGGACGGCATGTTCATTGCGCTGCTGGGCGGCATGGTCATTGCGCTGCTGGGCGGCATGCTCATTCCACCGTTTGGCGGCATGGTCATTGTGCTGGTTGGCGGCATGTTTGTTGTGGACATGGGCATATCCGGCATCGGCATGTCCGACTTGGTGTTTGATCGGAGAGGGAGCAGGTCGCCATTCATGATGGCGTACATCCAGGCGGTCGCTAGTGGTGTGTCTCCAAAATAATTGGCTGGTCTGCGTTAGACTTCGTGGGTGATGACACCGGCGGCTGCTTTGGTCATGTCAGACGGTCAACGAGAAGCGTTGGAGGCCTTGTCGCGGTCGCAGAC
>NZ_JBKQQD010000292.1:0-31802 GCF_052144515.1 Mycobacterium sp.
CGCAGCCCCCGCCCGGCCGTGCCGGGCCCGGCGCGCTCGGCGATGAGTCCGGCGCCGACATCGCGGCCGGCGAGGAGCCGATAGGCCACCAGGGTCAGCACGGCCGTCGTCGCCAGATGCAGCAGCAGGACCCAGAAGCGATCGCCCGCATAAGGCCTGACTTGCAGCGACCATCCCAGCGGCGAGAGCCACGACAGCGTGCCAGAGCCGGCATCACCGAGGGCGCGCAGCGTGAATGCGGCCCCCAGCACCGCGAACGCGGCGCCGCGGGCGAACCGTGCACTCGGCGAGAGCTGTGCGGCGATCGCGGCCACGGCGGTGAACACCAGACCGGAGCCGGCCAGCGCCGCCCCGAAGGCGAGCGACCCACCGGGCGGGATGCCGGTGCTGAGCAACCCGGCCGTCCCGATCGCGCCGGTGGCGATCGACGCACCGAAGCACAACATCAGCGCCGCGGTCAGGCTGGCGTACCGGCCGACCGCGGTCGAGTCGATCAGTTCGGTCCGGCCGGTCTCCTCGTCGGCGCGGGTGTGCCGGATGACGGTGAGGATGACCGCGACCGCGATCAGCAGATGGAACATCCCGGCTTTCCAAATGCCCACGGCCCCAACGCTGTCGTTGTAGACCTGGCCGTACAGCGCGCGCTGGGCCGGGCTGGCCATGATGGAGGCGGCGAACCCGGCGCGCGCGGTCTCGGTGGGGTAGACCTTTTCGACGCTGCCGACGTACACGGTGGCCAGCGGCACCGACAGCAGTAACACCCACAGCGGCAACGCGATTCGGTCGCGCCGTAGGTAGAGCCGCAGGATCGACAGTGTTCCGGAGAAGTTCGAACCGGCCGGGCGCGTGGGCCGATGGGGCCGGTCCAAAGTGGCGGTGCTCATGACGCCGCCACCTTTGCGTCCGAGGTGTCTTCTGAGGTGTTGTAATGGCGCAGGAAGAGTTCTTCCAGTGTCGGCGGCTGGCTGACCAGGCTGCGTACGCCGGCGTCGCCGAGCACGCGAATGAGTTCGCCAAGGCTTTCGCTATCGACCTGGGCCCGCAGGGTGTTGCCGTCGACGCTGACGTCTTCGACACCCTTGATCCGGGTGAGATCACCGGGATCACCTGTCATTTCGGCCTTGATCGAGGTGCGGCTGAGGTGCCGCATGGAGTCGAGCGATCCGCTCTCGACGGTCTTGCCGGCCCGGATGATGGTGACCCGTTCGCACAGCGCTTCGGTTTCGGCCAGGATGTGGCTGGACAGCAGCACCGTCGCGCCACGGTCGCGCGCTTCACCGACGCACTGCTGAAACACGTTCTCCATCAATGGATCCAGGCCGCTGCTCGGCTCGTCCAGCAGCAGCAGCTCGGCCCGAGACGAAAAGGCGGAGATCAGCGATACCTTCTGGCGATTGCCCTTGGAGTAGGTGCGCGCCTTCTTGTGCGGGTCGAGGTCGAAGCGGTCTATCAGCTCCGAGCGGCGTTTCTCGTCGATGCCGCCGCGCATGCGGGCCAGCAGGTCGATGGTCTCGCCGCCGGTCAGCGACGGCCATAACGTGACATCGCCTGGCACGTAAGCGATGTGGCGGTGCAGCCCGACCGCGTCGGTCCACGGGTCGCCGCCCAGCAACCGCGCGCTGCCGCCGTCGGCCTTGACCAGACCCAACAGGATGCGGATGGTGGTGGACTTGCCGGCACCGTTCGGTCCGAGGAAGCCGTGCACTTCCCCGGCACGGACCGTCAGGTCAAGGCCGTCCAGCGCCCGCACCGCACCGAAATTCTTTGTCAAATTACGGATTTCGATGGGATTGTCAACTGCCATGGGATTCTCCTTGCTCTTCAGCAGCCAGAAATGCGTCGTACATGGTGCGGTCCGCCAGCAGGCCTTCGGTGTAGAGCTCGAGGGCGGGCAGCATCATGTCGCGGGAATAGTCACGCAGCACCGCCTTGAGATCCGTTGGGGTCTCGTGCATTTGCAGATACAGCAGGAAAGCCCCGCCGCCGGCGAGAGCCAGAAATCTCGCCCTGGCGTGCGGATCACGACTCGGCTTGATCGTGCCCGCCCGCACGCCGTCATCCATGTATTCCTCGGCGTTGTCAATCATCCTGTGCCACAACATCTTCGCGAGATCGCCGCCGGATTGCATGCTGCGAACCAAGTAGGCCATCATCGGCGCGTAGGACTCGATCTCGGCCATCGCCGCAAACCAGGTGGCCGGATCGTTGGACCTCAGCGTCTCCGACTTACTGCTGCGGATCTCTTCGGCGATGTAGTCGTCGCAGGCTTTGCGCAGGCCCTCCTTGGAGCCGAAGTGGTGGATGACCAGCGCGGCGCTCACCCCCGCGGCTTCGGCGATTTTGCGTAGCCCGACACCGAAGCCGTGCTGCCCAAACTGCTCGATGGCCGCATCGCGGATCCGAGCAGCCGCCGTCAGATCGGCTGAACGCATGTTCAGTACACTAAACGGCCGTTCAGCCGAACGTCAAGGAGGTACCGCGTCAGGAATCCGTAAAGATCGCGCAACAGAACTAACTAGTCGCGCACCGCGGCCAGCACGCCGTCGCCGAGCGGCACCAGCGCCGGGGTGAGCCGCTCGTCCTCGGCGATGAGCCGGGCCGCCTCGCGCACCGCAACGACCTCGGCGTCGCGGGCAGCGGGATCGCCGGCCCGCCCGCCCAGCGCCGCCCGGTGCACGACGATGACCCCGCCGGACCGCAGCAGCCGCACACCCTCGACGACGTAATCCGGCTGGTCGATGGGGTCGGCGTCGATGAACACCAGGTCATAGGATTCGTCGGCGAGCCGGGTCAGCACCTCTTGTGCGCGGCCGCTGATCAGCCGGGTTCGCGACGGCCCGATGCCGGCCTCGGAGAATGCCTGCTTGGCCAGCCGCTGATACTCGGGCTCGTTGTCGATCGTGGTCAACACGCCGTCCTCGGCCATGCCCGACAGCAGCCACAGCCCGCTGACTCCCACGCCGGTGCCCACCTCGGCGACGGCCTTGCCGCCGCTGAGCTTGGCCAGCAGGCTCAGCAGCGCCCCGACCGCCGGCGTCACCGCCCCGGCGCCGATGTCCGTAGCGCGCTCGCGGGCGCCCGCCAAAATCGCATCTTCTGAGATCGAGCCCTCGGCGTGCGCGGAGAGTGATTCGGCTCGACTGGGGGACGCCTGGTCGGGAGTGGCCGATGAACTATCGCTGCCGTCCATGACCCGAAGCGTATGTCGAATTGGCGGCGCGGTCATTCAGGCGCGCCTGAGCCGCCCGCCGGCGACACGCCCAACCCGCGCGACGCGACAAATGTCACTCGGGCCCCGATTTGCCCTGCATAGCGAACGTAACGAAAAGATTTCTCAGGCAAACCTCAGTTATCTCCTACCTCGCGTATACGCCAATGCGCGACGGTATCGGTATGGATAACGGGGGCGGGAACGACGGGAATAGACAAGTGCAGCTTCGTGTTGTCGACAAGGACGATCTGCCAACCCTGGGCAGGGCAAATCCGGAGGATTCGACCATCACCGCTCTGAGCACCACTTTGAGACCGGCCACTATGTCGCACGCCCAGCAGTACCGCGACGACGAGTGGGTGGAAGTGCCCGACGAGTTGCAGGGCACCGCGGTTTTCGACGCGACCGGGGACAAGGCGACCATGCCGTCCTGGGACGAGCTGGTGCGTCAGCACGCCGACCGGGTGTACCGGCTGGCCTATCGGCTCTCCGGCAATCAGCAGGACGCCGAGGACCTGACTCAGGAGACCTTCATCCGGGTTTTCCGTTCGGTCCAGAACTACCAGCCGGGAACCTTCGAGGGCTGGCTGCACCGCATTACCACCAACCTGTTCCTCGACATGGTCCGTCGCCGGACCCGCATCCGGATGGAAGCGCTGCCCGAGGACTACGACCGGGTGCCCGCCGACGAGCCGGACCCGCAGCAGATCTACCACGATTCGCGGCTCGGGGCCGACCTGCAGGCTGCCCTGGATTCGTTGCCCCCGGAGTTTCGTGCCGCGGTCGTCTTGTGTGATGTCGAGGGTCTGTCGTACGAGGAGATCGGCGCCACCCTGGGCGTGAAGCTGGGCACCGTGCGCAGCCGCATTCACCGTGGACGTCAGGCGTTGCGCGACTACCTTGCCGCGCATCCCGAGGTCGCCAAGTCGGCTTAAACCGGCGCGCCGGCCGATAATCCTGGGGTTTTGTCGGCCGTAGACGCCTGCGGGGCATTTGTCCGCGCTACATTCGAAGGGTGGGCGGCAGCGAAAGGAACCGGTGATGGCTGAGCGAGGACATGTGTTCCGCCGCGCGTTCTCCTGGCTCCCCGCACAATTCGCCTCCCAGAGCGATGCGCCGGTGGGTGCGCCGCGCGAGTTCGGCTCCACCGAGCATTTGTCCATCGAGGCCGTCGCGGCGTTCGTCGACGGTGAGCTGCGGATGACCGCACATCTGCGGGCCGCGCACCACCTTTCGCTCTGCGCCCAATGCGCGGCCGAAGTAGATGACCAGAGCCGGGCCCGGTCCGCGCTGCGCGACTCTCACCCCATTCGCATCCCCACCGGGTTGCTGGGCTTGCTGTCTGAGATTCCGCACAGCCCGGTCAATGAAGTCGGGGACACGCCAGCACCATCTGAACCATTCGACCGCGACGGGCGCGACCCGCGGAAGCGCCGCTAGCGCCGCAGCGTAAGCGGCCCGTCAGGAAACATGGATACTAGGGTGGGACAAGCCCTGCCCGCACGCGACTTTGTATCGGGCCCCATTGGATCCCAGAGGAAAAGGTGACCTCCGACCAAGGCAATAAGAGCGGCCCCGACGGCGGGCAACGCCTGGCGCCGCGCCCCGTCTCCCGGCCGCCGGTCGACTCCGCATCGCGTCACGCGTTCGGCCGTCCCCGTGGGATGATCGGGTCCTTCGTGGCGGAGCGCGTGCGCCCGCAAAAGTACCGCGACCAGGCCGAGTTCAAGCCGCACGATCAACCGGCCGACCCGGTCCTGGAGGAAGCGTTCGGCCGGCCCGACGGGAGTATCGACTCGCTGCAGCGCCACCCCGTCGACGCCGGTGCGCTGGCAGCCGAGAAAGACGGCTTCGGGCCCGACGAACCAGACGACCCGTGGCGCGACCCCGCCGCCGCGGCGGCGCTGGGCAGTCCCGCGGTGTCTCCGTCGGCGCCCCGCCCCGCCCCGGGCTACCGGGGCAAACTCGGCGTGCGCGATGTGCTGTTCGGCGGCAAGGTGTCCTATCTGGCGCTGGCCGTGCTGCTGCTGATCGCCCTGGTGATCGGCATGCTGGGCGGGGTGATCGGCCGCAAGACGGCCGAAGTCGTCGAAGCGTTCACCACCTCCAAGGTCACGCTGGCCACCCCGAACAACGCCGAGCAACCGGCCGGCCGGTTCGCCAAGGTGGCGGCCGCGACCGCCGACTCCGTGGTGACCATCGAGTCCAAGAGCGATCAGGAAGGCATGCAGGGCTCCGGCGTCGTCATCGACGGCAAGGGCTACATCGTCACCAACAACCACGTGATCTCCGAGGCCGCCAACAACCCCAGCCAGTTCAAGACGACGGTGGTGTTCAACGACGGCAAGGAAGTTCCCGCCAACCTGGTCGGTCGTGACCCCAAGACCGACCTGGCCGTGCTCAAGGTCGACAACGTCGACAACCTGTCGGTGGCCCGGCTCGGTGATTCGGACAAGGTGCGCGTCGGCGACGAGGTACTGGCCGCGGGCGCGCCGCTGGGGCTGCGCAGCACCGTGACCCACGGCATCATCAGCGCGCTGCACCGCCCCGTCCCGCTGTCGGGGGAGGGCTCGGACACCGACACCGTCATTGATGCGCTGCAGACCGACGCCTCGATCAACCACGGCAACTCCGGCGGCCCGCTGATCGACATGGATTCCCAGGTGATCGGCATCAACACCGCCGGCAAGTCGTTGTCGGACAGCGCAAGCGGGCTGGGCTTCGCGATTCCGGTCAACGAGGTGAAGCAGGTTGCGCAAACGCTGATCAAAGACGGCAAGATCGTGCACCCGACGATCGGGATCAGCACCCGCTCGGTGAGCAACGCGATCGCCGCCGGCGCGCAAGTCGCCAATGTGAAGGCGGGAAGTCCCGCGCAAAAGGGCGGGATCCTGGAAAACGACGTGATCGTCAAGATCGGCAACCGCAAAGTCGCCGACTCCGACGAGCTGGTTGTCGCCGTGCGGCAGCTGGCCATCGGCCAGGACGCCCCGGTCGAGGTGGTCCGCGATGGCCGGCACGTCACGCTCACCGTGAAACCCGACCCCGAAACCAGCTAGATGTTCGGCAACCTGAGCTGGGAGCACATCCTGGTCCTTGTTGTGGTCGGCCTGGTGGTTCTTGGCCCGGAGCGACTTCCGGGTGCCATCCGGTGGACGTCGAACGCGCTGCGGCAGGCGCGTGACTACCTCAGCGGTGTCTCCAGCCAACTGCGCGAGGACATGGGTCCCGAGTTCGACGATCTGCGTGGACATTTGAGCGAGCTGCAGAAGCTGCGCGGGATGACACCGCGCGCGGCGCTGACCAAGCACCTGCTCGACGGCGACGATTCCATCTTCACCGGGAACTTCGACAAGCCGGCCCCCACGAACGGCTCGACCGCCTCGACGCCGGCGTCACCACCCGGTCCGGCTCCGGCGCAGCGGCCCGCCGAAGGCCCCGCCCCCTTCGACGCCGACGCGACCTAGGAATCCGCAAGTTCCAGGGTGCGCAGTTGTACGTATCTGACGGCGCGTCACCGTACAAACACGCGCGCTCGCGGCTAACGAGTTAGACGGCACCGCCGGACCCGCCTCAGCGCCGGGTCGGGTCCAGCCCCAGCGACACGCCCGCCAGTCCGCGCCGTCGCGACGACAACCCGTCGGCGATGCGCAGCAGCGCCTTGCCCACCGGGGAGTCGGGCGCGCCGAGCACGATCGGCACGCCCGAATCACCGGCGGCCACCACGGCCGGGTCCAGCGGGATCTGGCCGAGCAGCGGCACGTCGACGCCGACCGCACGCGAGAGCCGCTCGGCGACTTGCGCGCCGCCGCCCTCGCCGAACACCTGCAGCGTCGACCCGTCCGGCAGCGTCAGCCCGGCCATGTTCTCGACGACGCCGACGAGGCGCTGGCGGGTTTGGATCGCGATGCTGCCGGCCCGTTCGGCGACCTCGGCGGCGGCCAGCTGCGGCGTGGTCACCACCAGGATCTCGGCGTTGGGGATCAGCTGCGCCACCGAGATGGCGACGTCGCCGGTCCCCGGCGGCAGATCCAGCAGCAGCACGTCCAGATCGCCCCAGTAGACGTCGGCCAAAAACTGCTGCAGCGCGCGGTGCAGCATCGGGCCGCGCCACACCACCGGGGTGTTGCCCTGGGTGAATTGGGCGATCGAGATGACCTTCACCTCGTGGGCGATCGGCGGCAGGATCATCGACTCGACTTGGGTGGGCCGGTCGGTGGTGCCCATCATCCGGGGGATGGAGTGGCCGTGGATGTCGGCGTCGAGCACGCCGACCGACAGGCCGCGGGCGGCCATCGCGGCGGCCAGATTGACCGTGACAGTAGACTTCCCGACGCCGCCCTTGCCGGAAGCGACGGCATACACCCGGGTCAGCGAGCTGGGCTGGGCGAACGGGATGACGGGTTCGGCCGCATCACCGCGCAATTGCTTGCGCAGCTCGGTGCGCTGCTCGTCGTTCATCACGTCCAGGCTGACCTTCACCGCGCCGGTGCCGGGCACGTCGGCGACCGCCTGGGTGACGCGCTCGCTGATTTCGGTCTTCTTCGGGCAGGCCGCGGTGGTCAGGTAAATCCCGACGTGCACGCCGCCGTCGGGCTCGACGTCGATGCTCTTGACCATCCCGAGTTCGGTGATGGGTCGCCGCAATTCGGGGTCGATCACCTTGGCCAGCGCGGCGCGGATAGCCGCACTCAAATCAGAAGACTCATGACGGGACATCACCGCCGAGTGTAGGCGTGCGCCCCCGGCGGAGGCTCAGCCGGCCGGTGCGGGCGCCGTATTCGCCGGGGCGACCGGTGCCGTCGGCGCCGCTGACCGCGGCCTGGCCGGCTTCGGCGCTGCTGAGGCCTTGGGCGCAGTCGCGGCCGGGCTCGCCGCCGGTGCAGGCGGGGCCGGCGGGGCCGGGTTGTCGGGCGGGGGTGCCAGTGGTGCCGCCGGCGGCGGCCCGAAGGGCGTCCCGGCCAGCGGATCCGGCGGCGGTGGCGCCAGGGGCGGGGCGGGCGGCGGCACGTTGGCCGGTTGACCTGCCCCTGGTGGTAGCGGCCCGGGCGCGCCGTTCGGCGCGCCGATGCAAATCAGCGTGCAGCCGGGCAGCCTCGTCACCGGCGCCGCGCCCTGCGGGGTGGTGGGCGTCATCCACGGGAACATCGGCGGTGCGTTCACGAGCTGAGGGGGGCTCAGGTCGATCAGCGGTTCCTGCGGTCCCATGTCGTACATGGGCAGGCCGTTGATGTTCATGGGCAGGCTGGGTCCCAGCCCCTCCGGGTGCTCATCGTGCGCGTTGCCGAGCGGCGGCGGCGGCCCGACGATCGGGGGCAGGTCGACCGGGACCACGCCAGTGGCGTACGCCGCGGCCCAGCCCAGCACGTTCTGGGCATAGGGCATCGAGTTGTTGTAGCGCAAAATGGCGGCCATGACCCCACCCGGGTTGCGCAGGTTCAGCCCGCCGCTGCAGAGGTACCGGGCGGCCGCGAGCGTGGCGTCGAACAGATTCTGCGGGTTGGGCGTGCCGTCACCTTTGCCATCTGCGGCGTACCGCGCCCAGGTGCCGGGCAAGAACTGCATGGGCCCCATCGCGCGCGCATAGGTGACGCTGTTGCCGACGGAACTCTGGATGATGACCTCGTTGCCGGGCAGCGTGCCGTCCAGCGCCGGGCCGTAGATCGGGTAGACCGCGGTGCCGTTCGCGTCGACGGCGCCGCCGTTCGCGTGGCCCGACTCGATGCGTCCGATGCCGGCCAGCAGGTTCCAGCTGACGCCGCAGCCCGGGGCCTCGGCGGCCATCTTCATTTCGGCGTTGCGGTAGGCCGACAGCGCAATCGTCGGAATGCCAAGGGCGCCAGGCGCATTGACGATCTTCGGTGGCGGCGGCGCCGAGATGGTGGCCGCGGCGACATGGAAGCTGATCGGCGGGTGCGGGGCGGCGATGACACCGGGGCCGGACATATCGGGGTCGGAGGGGGACACCGCGGCGACCGGGGTGATGGCGGCACGTATGGCCGAGGGCTTTGTTGGGAAGATGTAAGGCGCGCCACCGACGGCGCCGGCGAACACTAAGGGAGTGATCACGGCGATGCAGAACGCGGGCGAACGCGTCGCTTGACGCGTCCGCTGCTGCACCGCCTCCGCCGGGTGTGGACGCCGGCGTCCCCCAATGCGCACTCGACCGTCCTTGAGTTTGTGAGCCGTCGGGAAACTCTTTCTTCTGCTGTTGCTTCTTTGTGTTTGTTTCGAGTCTGTTTCTTTGCTTGGTGAACTAGATCACCATACATAACTCTTGTGACGGGAGTGGCGCAATGGTGGATCTGCGCCTCAGCCCGAATTCTTGGCAGCCCGTTGCCCGCCGTCACCCGCCCGCTCGGGCTGTGTGCCCGGATTTTCCGGCAACAGATCGGCCAACAGGGCGCGCAGATCTTCCAGTTCGTGGCGCAGGTGTTCGCGCGTGGGGACCTCCCCGACAGCCAGCCGCCGCGCGGCCAGCTCACGGGCCAGGTATTCGGTGGCGGCCTTCGTCTCGGCGGCGCGACGCCGATCCTCGTTGGGGGGGACCCGGTCGCGGTTTTCCTGACGGTTCTGGGCCAGCAGAATCAGCGGGGCGGCATAGGCGGCCTGTGTGGAGAACGCCAGGTTGAGCAGGATGAACGGGTATGGGTCCCAGCGCCAGCGGATCGCGCCCAGGTTGAGCGCGATCCACACCAGCACCAGGATCGTCTGAATCAGCAGGTAGCGGCCGGTGCCGAAGAAACGCGCGATGGACTCGGTGATCGCCCCGACGGCCTCGGGGTCGGGGCGCAGCGACGGCCTGCGCGATGTCCGCGGGGTGTACAGGCGCGGCGACCGGGAGTTGCTCACTGGGCTTCTCCGGCTGCTGCAGTGATGGCATCTGTGTTCAGGGTGTCGAGCTCTTGGGCATCCGCGCGCCAGTCGTGCGGCAGCAGGTGATCCAGCAGGTCGTCCACGGTCACGGCTCCCAACAGGTGATTTTGATCGTCGACCACCGGCCCGCACACGAGGTTATAGGCGGCGAAGTAGCGGGTCACCGCGCCCAGCGCGGTCCCCGGCGTCAAGGTGAGCAGGTCGCTGTCGACGATTCCGCCGACCGGCTCGGCCGGCGCCTCGCGGAGCAGCCGCTGCAGCGACACACAGCCCAAATACCGTCCGGTGGGGGTGGCGCAAGTACCTCGCCCGGCCGCTGCTCGAAGTGGCGCAGTGACACGCTGCCGGTGCGCAGTGTCACCGCCTCGGGCGCGATCGCGGCGACCCGCAGAATCGGGATGAAGATTTTGCGGCGGGTCGCCAAGTCGACGACCAGCCCCAGGACGCGCGGTTGCTGACGCACGATGCTGATGCTGATCACGACATCGCGTACCCGCCAGAAGGATTCGCCCATGGGGCCGAGCACCAGCATCCGGTGCACGCGCGCCACGTACACCTGGTTGACCGAGTCCATGGCTGTAGAGCGTAGGCAGCGGCGTGCCGGACGGCAGCGCGCAGTGCCGCAGGCTTAACGCAAACGCATCGCGAAGATCCAGATGATCAAAGCCACTACCAGGCCTGCCACGCCGAGCACGATGCCGGCGACGGCCAGGCCGAAGCCTTCTTCGCGAGTCCGCTTGATCTGGTCGAGAGCGATAGTGCCCAACACGATGGCCACGAGCGAGCCGATGCAGCAAAAAAAGCCGATGAACGCCGTGACAAGCGAGGCGATCGCCAGCCCATTGGTTCGTGGTCGCGGTACCGGCTGCGCGGGTCCCCAGCCGCCCAGATAATCCGGCGGCGGGTAGTAGCCCCCCAGAGGCGTTGGCGGAGGCGGAGGCGGTCCGTAACCGCCTGAGGGTGGGCCGAATTGCGGCGGATAGGCGGGATAGCCGGGCGGATAAGGCGGCGGGTAGTCGGCTGCGGGTGATGGCGGCGGTTCCCAGGGCGGGCTCCAAGCCGGCTGCTCCGGGGTACGCGCGTCGTCGCGCTCACCCTCGCCGGGGGCGCCGCCGGGACCTGTCATGCGTTCAACCGTAATTCAAGCGACGACACGTCAGTGCAGGTGACGCTTTAGCCTGGGATGGCTGGGCTTGACCGGCCGTGAAACGATGGCTGAGGCAGTTCAGGCAGCCAAAGCAGCCAAAGCAGCTGTCGGCAGAGGAGAATGAGCAGCGATGACTAGCCCTTTCCAGCCCGGACAGGTACCCGGGGGCGCGGCCGCCGGTCGCCGCGGGGCGCCCGGGCTACCAACTCCGCCTAAAGGCTGGCCCGTCGGGTCCTATCCCACCTACGCCGAGGCGCAGCGCGCCGTCGACTACCTGTCCGATCAGCAGTTCCCGGTGCAGCAGGTGACCATCGTCGGGGTGGATCTGATGCAGGTGGAGCGGGTCACCGGCCGGCTGACCTGGCCCAAAGTGCTCGGCGGCGGCGTGCTCAGCGGCGCCTGGCTCGGGCTGTTCATCGGGTTGGTGCTCAGCATCTTTAGCAACACGTGGGCCGTGCTGCCCACGGGCGTGGTCGCCGGGGTGTTCTTCGGGTTGATAACCTCTGCGGTCCCCTACTCAATGGCCCGCGGCACAAGGGATTTCAGCTCGACGATGCAGCTGGTCGCCGGCCGCTATGACGTACTCTGCGATCCGCAAAACGCCGAGAAGGCAAGGGATCTGCTGGCGCGCCTTGCGATCTGACGCCAGGTCGTGATGGTGGGTCGTCCCGGGCGCGCACTCCGGGTGGGCACTATCGGGCTAGCGGCGCTGATGATCGCATCGGTGCTGTCGGCCTGCGGGTCCGGCCAGTCCGGGCTGGTCATCAAGTTCTACACGCCGGCCACCGACGCCGCGACATTCACCGAGGTGGCCCGGCGCTGCAACCAACAGTTCGGCGGCCGGTTCACCATTCAGCACGTGAGCCTGCCCAGATCTCCGGACGGGCAGCGCGTCCAATACGCCCGCCGGCTCACCGGTAACGACCACACGCTGGACGTGATGGCCGTCGACGTGATCTGGACCGCGGAGTTCGCCGAAGCCGGCTGGGTGCTGCCGCTGTCCGACGACCCGGCGGGCCAAGCCGAGGCCGACGCCACCGTCGATACTCTGCCCGGCCCGCTGGCGACGGCCGGCTGGAAACACAAGCTGTACGCCGCGCCGGTCACCACCAACACCCAATTGCTCTGGTACCGAACGGATTTGGTAGCACAACCGCCGCAGGACTGGAACGGTATGGTGGCCGAGGCCGCCCGGTTGCGCGCCGCCGGCGGGCCCAGCTGGATCGCCGTGCAGGCCAACGAGGGCGAAGGCCTGATGGTGTGGTTCAACACGCTGCTGGTCAGCGCGGGCGGGCAGGTGCTGTCCGAGGACGGCCGCCGCGTCACCCTGACCGACACGCCCGCGCACCGCGCCGCAACCGTCGCGGCGCTACGGATCCTCAAGTCGGTGGCCACCGCGCCCGGAGCCGACCCGTCGATCACCCGCAGCGACGCGGGCACCGCACGGCTTGCGGTGGAACAGGGCAACGCGGCGCTGGAGGTCAACTGGCCGTACGTGCTGGCGTCCATGCTGGAGAACGCGGTCAAGGGCGGGGTGCCGTTCCTTCCACTCAACCGGATTCCTGAACTGGCCGGCAGCATCGACAGCCTCGGCACGTTCGTGCCCGACGACGAGCAGTTCCGCATCGCCTATCAGGCCAGCCAGAAGGTGTTCGGTTTCGCGCCGTACCCGGGCGTGCAGCCCGGGGAGCCGGCCAAGGTGACGATCGGCGGGCTGAACCTGGCGGTGGCCCGCACCACGGGCCACAAGGCCGAAGCGTTCGAAGCCATCAGGTGCCTGCGCAGCCTGGACAACCAGAAATACATCTCGATCCAGGGGGGTCTGCCCCCAGTGCGGGCGTCGCTGTACTCGGACCCGCAATTCCAGGCCAAATACCCGATGTACACCATCATTCGCCAGCAGCTCACCGATGCCGCCGTGCGCCCGGCCACGCCGGTCTATCAGGCGGTGTCCATCCGGCTGTCGACGGCGCTGGGTGCCCTCGCCGACATCGACCCGGAGCGCACGGCCGACGAGCTCACCACGCAGGTGCAGAAGGCCATCGACGGCAAGGGCCTGTTGCCGTGAGCACCCGTGGCTCCGAACGGCGACTGGCGTTCGCGCTCGTCGCGCCCGCCGCGACCCTGATGCTGGCGGTGACGGCGTATCCGATCGGCTACGCCATGTGGCTCAGCCTGCAGCGCAACAACCTGGCCACCCCCAACGACACCGCGTTCATCGGCCTGGGCAACTACCAGACGATTTTGACCGACCGGTATTGGTGGACGGCGCTGGCGGTGACGCTGGCGATCACGGTGGTTTCGGTGTCGATCGAGTTCGTTTTGGGCCTGACGCTGGCGCTGGTGATGCACCGCACGCTGGTCGGCAAGGGCCTGGTGCGCACCGCGGTGCTCATCCCGTACGGCATCGTGACGGCGGTCGCGGCGTACAGCTGGTTCTACGCCTGGACACCGGGTACCGGCTATCTGGCCAACCTGCTGCCGCACGGTAGCGCGCCGCTGACCGAGCAGATCCCGTCGCTGGGCGTCGTCGTCCTCGCCGAGGTGTGGAAGACCACCCCGTTCATGTCGCTGCTGCTGCTGGCGGGGCTGGCGCTGGTGCCCGAAGATCTGCTCAAAGCCGCGCAGGTCGACGGCGCCGGCGAGTGGCGGCGGCTGACGCGAATAATCTTGCCGATCATCAAGCCGGCGGTCGTGGTGGCGCTGCTGTTCCGGACGCTGGACGCCTTCCGCATTTTCGACAACATCTATGTGCTGACCGAGGGCGCCAACGACACCGACTCGGTGTCGATCCTGGGCTACGACAACCTGTTCAAGGGCTTCAACGTGGGGCTCGGCTCGGCGATCAGCGTGCTGGTGTTCTGCTGTGTCGGCATCATCGCGGTCCTCTTCATCAAGGTGTTCGGTGCGTACCAAGACCCATTAGCGCCGGGGGGTCGATAGGCATGCGGCGCAAGGTGTTCTGGGTTGTGGTCGACACGTTGGTGGTGGTGTACGCGCTGCTCCCGGTGCTGTGGATTTTGTCGCTGTCACTCAAGCCGACGTCAATGGTCAAGGACGGCAGACTGATTCCGTCGTCGGTGTCCCTGGAAAATTACCGCGGCATCTTCCGGGGCGAGTTCTTCAGCTCGGCGCTGATCAACTCCGTCGGAATCGGGTTGACTACCACCGTGATTGCGGTGGTGCTGGGCGCGATGGCGGCCTACGCGATCGCCCGGCTGGACTTCCCCGGCAAGCGGCTGCTCGTCGGTGCCACCCTGCTGGTCACCATGTTCCCGGCGATCTCGCTGGTCACGCCGTTGTTCAACATCGAACGCCTTCTTGGCCTGTTCGACACGTGGCCGGGCCTGATATTGCCCTACATCACGTTCGCGTTGCCGCTTGCCATCTACACGTTGTCGGCGTTCTTCCGCGAGATTCCCTGGGATCTGGAGAAGGCCGCCAAGATGGACGGCGCCACGCCCGCCCAGGCCTTCCGCAAGGTGATCGTCCCGCTGGCGGCGCCGGGGCTGGTGACCGCCGCGATCCTGGTGTTCATCTTCGCCTGGAACGATCTTCTGCTGGCGCTGTCGCTGACCGCCACCACGGCGGCGATCACCGCGCCGGTGGCGATCGTGAACTTCAGCGGCAGTTCGCAGTTCGAGGAGCCGACGGGATCGATCGCGGCGGGGGCGATCGTGATCACGGTGCCGATCATCGTGTTTGTTTTAATCTTCCAACGACGAATTGTCGCCGGGCTGACCTCTGGGGCGGTGAAGGGCTAGATGGCCGAGATTGTGTTGGCTCACGTGCACAAGAGCTACCCCAACGGCGCGACGGCCGTGCACGACCTGAACCTGACCATCGCCGACGGGGAATTCTTGATCCTGGTCGGGCCGTCGGGCTGTGGCAAGACCACCACGCTGAATATGATTGCCGGACTTGAGGATATCTCGTCGGGCGAGCTGCGCATCGGCGGCGAGCGGATGAACGAGAAGGCTCCCAAGGACCGCGATATCGCGATGGTGTTCCAGTCCTACGCGCTGTATCCGCACATGACCGTGCGGCAGAACATCGCCTTCCCGCTGACGCGGGCGAAGATGAAGAAGGCCGAGATCGCGCAGAAGGTCGCCGAGACCGCCAGAGTTCTTGACCTGACCGATCTGCTGGACCGCAAGCCCTCGCAGCTGTCGGGCGGACAGCGACAGCGGGTCGCGATGGGCCGGGCGATCGTGCGCCATCCCAAGGCCTTCTTGATGGACGAGCCGCTGTCCAACCTGGACGCCAAACTGCGGGTGCAGATGCGCGGCGAGATCGCCCGGCTGCAGCGCCGGCTGGGCGCCACCACCGTTTACGTCACCCATGACCAGACCGAGGCGATGACGCTGGGGGACCGCGTCGTGGTGATGCACGGCGGTGTCGCCCAGCAGGTCGGTACCCCCGAGGAGCTGTACGAGCGGCCCGCCAACCTGTTCGTCGCGGGGTTCATCGGCTCGCCGGCGATGAATTTTTTCCCCGCCACGCCGACGGCGATGGGACTCAGGTTGCCGTTCGGTGAGGTGACGCTGGAGCCGTCCGTGCAGGCCGTGATCGAGAGGCAGCCCACCGCGGCGAACGTCATCGTCGGGGTGCGGCCCGAGCATCTGGCCGATGCCACGCTGATCGACGGCTACCAGCGCATCAGGGCGGTGACCTTTGAGGTGAAGGTCGACCTGGTCGAATCGCTGGGAGCCGACAAATACGTGTACTTCACCGCCGCCGGTTCTGCCGTGCACGCGGCCCAGCTCGACGAGCTGGCCGGCATGGAGGGGGAGTCGGAATTACACCAAGGCCAGTTCGTGGCAAGGGTTCCCGCCGCATCCAGGGCAGCGATCGGGCAGTCGATCGAGTTGGCTTTCGACACCACCAAGATCGCCGTGTTCGACGCCGATTCCGGGGTCAACCTGACGCTCCCTGTCGCGGAGTGACGCTGGACAATGTGCGCGGACACCTGCGCCAACACTTCGGGGTGCAGCCCGATTCGGCGAGTGTGACCTTTCTGGGTACCGAACCCATCGAGGTGCTGCGATTCCGCTGCGGGACAGAGGGATTGGTGGATTACGTGTCGCTGGGGTGCTCGCGTCACCCGATGACCGATCCCGCGCAGGTGGTCGTCGATCCGTTGCGTGGCCCGCGCGCCGAAGTCGTGCTGCGGCTTCGTGATCCCGGGCCGGCCAGCGGGCTGGCGCGCAGCCTGGCCGTACTGGCGGCGACACCGGCCGTCGACGGCGTGGTGCTGGTCGTCGACGTGCTGATCGACCTCGGCTCGCCGCTGTGGGTAGGCGCGCCGTTCACCGCGGTGTTGTTGGGCCGCAGCGATATTCCCGACCTGACGCTGCCGCCGCCCAGCGACGCGGTGCACTTTCTGGCGGCCACGCCCATCACCGCGACCGAGGCGGCCTGGGTGCGGCTGAAGGGCGCTGAAGCCATGCGACAGGCCTGGCACCACGACGGTGTGGACGTGCTGGATCCCAATCGCCCTGCCGCGCAACCACATTGAGTATGCGCTAGTGGTATCGACTCTGCGCACAGGGCGGGCGAATCGCGAATTTCCCGCCCTAGCCGCAGACTCGATGCCTAATGCTGCTTTGCGGAATTAGAGCCAGTTGACCCTTCGGAAGGCGAAGTACAGGACGAGGCAGGCGGTGGACATGATGCCGACCACCACCGGGTAGCTCCAGTGCCACTTCAGCTCGGGCATGAACTCGAAGTTCATGCCGTAGATGCCGGCGATCATGGTGGGCACCGCCACGATGCCGGCCCAGGCCGATATCTTGCGCATGTCGCTGTTCTGCTGCATGCCGACCCGGGCCAGCGCGGCCTGCACGAGTGAGTTGAGCATGTCGTCGTAGCCGGCGATCTGGTCGGCGGCCTCCGAGTGGTGGTCGGCGACGTCGCGCAGATACCGCCGCACCTCCTTGCAGATCAGGTCCTTGCTCTCGGTCTGCATCCGCTGGAACGCGGCCGACAGCGGGTTCACGCACCGGCGCAGCTCGACCACTTCCCGCTTGAGCAGGTAAATCGGCTCGACGTCGAGCTGGCGCCCCGGGCTGAATGCGACCTCCTCGATGCCGTCGATATCGACCTCCATCAGGCTGGCCACCTCGAGGTAGTGGTCCACCACGTGGTCGGCGATCGCGTGCATCACCGCGTACGGGCCGAGCCGCAATTGCTCGGGATTGGTGTCCATCCGCTTGCGCACGTCGGCCAGTCCGCCGTGTTCGCCGTGGCGCACGGTGACCACGAAGTTGCTCCCGACGAAGACCATGACCTCGCCGGTTTCGACGATCTCGCGGGCCAGCACCACCGATTCGTGCGGCACGTAATTGACGGTCTTCAGCACCAGGAGCAGCGTGTCGTCGTAGCGCTCCAGCTTGGGGCGCTGGTGGGCGTGCACGGCGTCCTCGACCGCCAAAGGGTGCAGCCCGAAGACGTCTGCGACCTCCTGCATGTGGGCCTCGTCGGGTTCATGCAGCCCGACCCAGACGAACACCTCCTGCTCCATCAGTTCGATCTCGCGCACCTTGTTCAACGCCGCGGCGTAGGAGGCGTATCTGCCGGGCAACCGCTGCCCATCGACATACACGCCGCAGTCGACCAGGGGCTCGGGAGGTGCCGGGGCGGGGTGGATGTGCTGCTGGTAGACCCTGGGCTTCGCGACCGCTCGAAGCGGTTCCGGCAATGCGTCAAACCCCGAGGGCATGCCAACCTCCCATCGCGGCGCAGGTCTGACCGAGCAGTTCATGCTACGCGTTCTGGCGCAACCCCGGGTGAAGAGTGAGCGGCGCCACCGGTGCCGGACCGGCGGTTTCGGGGCGGCGGCGGTGCGCTAGTTTCGACTCAATTCCATCCGAGACGAAATGGACGAAACTCTCCCATGAAGGAGTAAACGGAAGTGAGCGCAAGTCCTCTGAAGGTCGCCGTCACCGGTGCCGCCGGCCAGATCGGCTACAGCCTGTTGTTCCGCCTGGGCAGCGGCTCGTTGCTGGGACCCGACCGCCCGATTGAGCTGCGGCTGCTCGAGATCGAGCCGGCGCTCAAGGCGCTCGAGGGCGTGGTGATGGAACTCGACGACTGCGCTTTCCCGCTGCTGGCCGGCGTCGAGATCGGCGCGGACCCCAACAAGATCTTCGACGGGGTGAACCTGGCTTTGCTGGTGGGCGCCCGGCCGCGCGGCCCGGGCATGGAGCGCGGCGACCTGCTGGAGGCCAACGGCGCGATCTTCACCGCACAAGGCAAGGCGCTGAACTCCGTCGCCGCCGCTGACGTCCGCATCGGCGTGACCGGCAACCCGGCCAACACCAACGCGCTGATCGCGATGAGCAACGCGCCCGACATCCCCCGCGAGCGGTTCTCCGCGCTCACCCGTCTGGACCACAACCGGGCGATCTCGCAGCTGGCCGCCAAGACCGGCGCCGCGGTCACCGACGTCAAGAAGATGACGATCTGGGGCAACCATTCGGCCACCCAGTACCCCGACGTGTTCCACGCCGAGATCGGCGGCAAGAACGCGGCCGAGGTGGTCAACGACCAGGCCTGGATCGAGAACGACTTCATCCCCACCGTCGCCAAGCGCGGCGCGGCGATCATCGACGCGCGCGGCGCCTCGTCGGCCGCTTCGGCCGCGTCGGCGACCGTCGACGCTGCCCGGAGCTGGCTGCTCGGCTCTCCCGACGGCGACTGGGTGTCGATGGCGGTCGTGTCCGACGGTTCCTACGGCGTGCCGGAGGGCCTGATCTCTTCGTTCCCGGTCACCACCAAGGACGGCGACTGGACGATCGTCAGCGGCCTTCAGATCGACTACTTCTCCCGCGGCCGGATCGACAAATCGACCGCCGAGCTCGCCGACGAGCGCAACGCGGTCACCGAGCTCGGTCTGATCTGAGTGGATTGGGGCTGCCCGCGGGGCGGCCAGTACCCTGAGGGCGTGTCGGACGAACAGAGCCCCCAGGTCGTCATAACGGACGAGGAGATCTTCGAGGCTCACGTAGGTGGGAAGCTTTCGGTAGGGCTGACGGCGCCGCTGGACACGCAGCGCGACTTGTCGATCGCTTACACCCCTGGCGTGGCGCAGGTCAGTCGCGCGATCGCCGCCGATCACACGCTGGCCGCCCGCTACACGTGGGTGAACCGGCTGGTGGCGGTGGTCAGCGACGGCAGCGCGGTCCTCGGCCTCGGTGATATAGGACCGGCGGCGTCGCTGCCGGTGATGGAGGGCAAGTGCGCCCTGTTCAAGGCCTACGGGGGGCTGGACGCGATCCCGATCGTGCTCGACACCAAGGACCCCGACGAGATCGTCGAAACCCTGGTGCGGCTTCGCCCGACGTTCGGCGCCGTCAACCTCGAAGACATTTCGGCGCCGCGCTGCTTCGAGATCGAACGACGAGTCATCGAGGCGCTGGACTGCCCGGTGATGCACGACGACCAGCACGGCACGGCGATTGTGGTGCTGGCGGCGCTGATGGGTGCCACCAAGTTGCTCGGCCGTGACATGTCGTCGCTGCGGGTGGTGGTGTCCGGGGCCGGGGCCGCCGGTGTCGCGTGCACGAAACTGCTCCTCGCCGTGGGGGTTTCGGACATCACCGTGCTCGATTCGCGTGGCATCCTGCACACCGGGCGCGACGACATGAACGGCGTGAAGGTGGATCTGGCGCGACGCACCAATCCCAGCGGTCTGGTCGGCGGCATGGTGGAGGCGCTCAAAGGGGCCGACATGTTCCTCGGGGTGTCGGGGGGCGTGGTCCCCGAGGAGTTGATCGCCACGATGGCGCCCGACGGGATCGTGTTCGCGCTGTCCAACCCGGACCCGGAAATCCATCCCGACGCGGCGGCCAAGCACGCGGCGGTGGTGGCCACCGGGCGCAGCGACCACCCGAACCAGATCAACAACGTGCTCGCGTTCCCCGGGGTGTTCCGCGGCGCGCTGGACGCCGGGGCGCGCCGGATCACCGAGAAGATGATGTTGGCCGCGGCCGAGGCGATCTTCTCCGTCGTCAGCGAGGACCTCGCGCTCGACCGGATCGTTCCGAGCCCGCTGGACCTGCGCGTCGGGGACGTGGTTGCCGCCGCGGTGGCTTTCGCGGCAGACACTTCCGTGTGAGAATCCGCAGGCTGGCCGCGCCGCTGATCGCCGGCACGCTGGTGCTGACCAGCTGCGCTGATCGGCACCCTGCGCCGGAGTTGGTGGTTGGATCCGGGTCCGACCCCGAGTCCGTTTTGCTCGCCGATATCTATGTGGCGGCACTGCGGTCATACGGTTTCGCGGCGCACGGCGAAACGGCCAATGACCCGATGGCGAAGCTGGATTCGGGCCAGTTCACCGTCGTCCCGGCCTTCACTGGCAAGGTTCTGCAGACTTTGCAGCCCGGCGCCGCTGTGCTGTCCGATGCGCAGGTCTACCGCGCCATGATCGCGGCGCTGCCCGAAGGCGTTCTTGCCGGCGACTACACCACCGCCGCCGAGGACAAACCCGCCCTGGTGGTGACGGCGGCCACCGCCAAAGCCTGGGGCGGCAGCGACCTGAGCGAACTGCCCGGCCACTGCGACGGGCTGGTCGTCGGGATCGTCGCCGGCGCCGGGGCGCCCTCGTCGGTGGGCTCGTGCCGGCTGCCCGTCCCGCGTGAATTCCCCGATGGCACAGCGATGTTGGCCGCGTTGCGGGCCGGGCAGCTGACCGCGGGATGGACCACCACCGCCAACCCCGTCATTCCTGCCGATCTGGTTGTGCTGGCCGACGGCAAACCCGCGCTGATACAAGCCGAGAACGTGGTGCCGCTGTATCGCCGCAACGCGCTGTCCGATCGGCAACTGCTGGCGATCAACGAAGTGGCCGGTGTGCTGGACACGGCGGCCCTGGCCGACATGCGCCGTCAGGTGGCCGGCGGCGCGGACCCGCAGGCCGTGGCCGGCGGGTGGTTGGCCGAACACCCGCTGGGCCGCTGACCTTTTGCCCTGGCCATCGAGTCTGCGGCTGCGGCGGCGACCCTGCGTCCAGGGTCGCGGTGAGCGACTGTTGGGCGCCCTCAGCGCGGACTGGGTGTTGAACTCAGTTGCGGGGGATCAAGCGGCCCAGGACGGGCCTGAACAGTCGCTGATATCCCGAACCCGTCAGCCGCACCAAGATGTCCAGGACCTTGGCGTCCGGGCCGACCAGCACCCGAGCCTTGTTCTTGCGCACCGCGTCCAGGATGACCTGGGCGGCTCGTTGCGGACTGGTCCTGGCCATCCGTTTGTCGAACAGCTTGGCCAGTTCACCCTGGTCGAGGCCCTCGGCGGCGGTGGCGTTGCGGGCGATCGCGGTCTTGATGCCGCCGGGGTGCACCGTGGTCACCCCCACCGGGTGGCCGGCCAGCACCATCTCCTGTCGCAGCGCTTCGGTGAAGCCGCGGACGGCGAATTTGGCCGAGTTGTACGCCGCTTGCCCCGGCACCGAAAACAACCCGAACACACTGGAGATGTTGATGACGTGGCCGTCTCCAGAGGCGATCAGGTACGGAAGGAAGGCCTTGGTGCCGTTCACCACGCCCCAATAATCGACGTCCATCACCCGTTCGATGTCCTTGAACGGGCTGACTTCGATGTCTCCGGTGAAGGCGATGCCGGCGTTGTTGTAGATCTGGTTGACCTTGCCGAAGTGCTCGTTGACGGCGTCGGCGTAGGCGAGGAAGGCCGCGCGTTCGGTCACGTCGAGCCGGTCCGCCTTGACCGGCGCGCCGATCGCCTTCAGCTGTTGCTCGGTGTCCGCCAGCCCTTCGAGGTTGACGTCGCTGATCGCCACCTTGGCGCCCGAGCGGGCCAGCTCGATGGCCAGCGCCTGCCCGATACCCGAACCCGCGCCGGTAACCACGGCGACCTTGCCCGCGAACCCCTGCATGAGGACCCTCCTGTCCGTTGCCTCTCGTCGAGGCTAGCCGGTACCCCGAGTACCGCTTGCATGGGCCCGAGGGCCTCCCCGCGCCTTGCGGCACGGTCGTCGGATCCTTGCGCGCGGAACGGGCGGTACCCCATAATCCTGCCGTGGCAGAGGGGGGATCTGAGATACCGATGGGCCGCCATCGATCGAGAGCTGCACTCCAAGGAGCCAGTGCTGAAATGAGCGAAGATCCGCGCGCCGATGTCGTCTCCCGCCAGTACGAGCGGTGGAGGTACCCGCGCCCTATACAGGATCTCGACGCATTGACCGATAGCAACTGGTTTTGGTTCGACCCCTCCCGCTTTCACCGGATGTTGTGGCCCGATCGGGAATACAAACCCGATCTCGATATTCTTATTGCCGGTTGCGGCACCAACCAGGCCGCAGTTTTCGCGTACCGGAACCCCGAAGCGAAAGTGGTGGCGGTCGATATCAGCCAGCCGTCACTGGACCATCAGCAATATCTCAAAGACAAACACGGGCTGGGCAACCTGGAATTGCATCTGCTCCCGATTGAGGAGTTGTCAACGCTGGGGCTCGACTTCGACCTCATTGTATCGACCGGCGTGCTGCATCACTTGACAGATCCGCTCGTCGGCATGAAAGCACTCGCCGACTGCCTGCGGCGAGACGGTGCCATCGGTTTAACGCTTTATGCAAAGTACGGCCGAACCGGAGTCGAACTGTTGCAATCCGTCTTTCGTGACATGGGGCTGAGTCAAGACGAAGCATCGGTCCAAGTAGTCAAAGAGATGGTCTCGGTGCTGCCGTCTGATCACCCTGTCCAACCCTATCTGAAAATAGAGGGGGGTGAATTGAAGTACGACGGCGCCGTGGTGGATACGTTTCTGCATGGTCGGGACCGTAGCTATTCCATCGATGACTGTATCGATCTCGTCACCTCGGGCGGGCTCGTATTTCAGGGATGGCTCGTTAATGCGCCGTATTACCCGCATAATTTGTTTGCACCGGGCACCGAGGTCTATCAGGCCGTAAACGCACTGCCTGAGCGTGAACTCTGGTCCGTGATGGAGCGTCTCAACATATTTGGCGGTTGCCATTTTTTCATGGCGTGCCGTCCGGACCGGCCGAAAGAGAGCTACACCATTGATTTTTCGGCGGCCGACTCCCTCGAGTATGTCCCGCTGTTCCGCATGCGTTGCGGTCTGTCCGGCAGTGAGATTTTCCGGCCGAATTGGCGCATGAATCTGAACGCAGCTCAGTTGCCCTTCGTGCAGCACGTCGATGGCCGTCGCACGATCCGAGAGATTGCTGAGTGCGTGGCGCAGAGTGGGGACTCGCGCCGAGCCAATGTGGCTGACCTGGAGAACCTCGGTCGCCAGCTATTTCAGTCGCTGTGGCGTCTGGATTTCGTTGCGATGGCCCTGAACGCGAACTCAGATCGTTAGGTCACGTGCCACACCGATAACCAGATGAGGCCTGCGTGCCCGCCTTCAGGCTGAACGACTCCGCACCCACTCGAATGCTCTTGCGCACCAATGGATACAGGTCGACCAGCGTCCCGCTACGCAATAGTTCGTCGACCTCGTCCTCACCGATTCCGTACCGTCCGGCAAGCCGCAACAGCGCGGTCTTCTCGTACGGTGCGTAATGGTAGATGTGCATGTTGGGGCGATGCTTGCGGCGCTTGGCCACCATTGCCAGGAAATCAGTCAGGGCCTTTCGTTCGTCCACCCGGTTATGCGCCCACAGCGGGCGAAAGCTGGCCTGGTCTTCCCAGCGCACCGTGGTGCCCGCGGCATCGTGGTCGTCGAGCAGCCGCTGCAATAGCGTGCGCTGGCAGTGGTAGACCGGGATCAGCTCGCCGACACGGTAACGCACGACGGTGCCGTCGCCCAATTGCAGCTCGGCCTCCGGCGCCACCGCGACACCCGAGCCGGCCAGCGCATCGGCATAGGCCGCCAGCTGCAACAACGCGCTGACCTTGGGTGAGCGGGCCAGTTTGGTGTCAGTGACCCGATAGTGCTCGCCGTCGAGTACCAGAAAGTCGGCGAACCCGACGAAACGGCCGTCGAACATCGCGGCCTGATACACCACCGGGGCGCGGTTGGCGATGGCGCGCTGGGTCGCCTCGGCGGCGGCCGTCAGCCCGGCGAGGGTGTATGCCGGGCGGCCGATGACCGCGACGGCATCCCCGAACTCGTCGCGCAGTTGGTCGAGTCGGCGTCGTTCGTGCTCGTTACCGAGGACGACGGTTCGCGCGAGCAACGCGTCGTCCGCGGAGACGGCGGGGCCCCGGCCCAGTTTCGCGTCGAAAGCCCGCAACAGGGCGTACTCACATCGGGCGGCGGCCGCAAGATCTGACGCGCTGTAGACGATGCTCTCGCCGACGACGAACACAGCAGCAACTCTAGGTACGGCGTCCGACAAATCGGTGGCACCGAAGAACTCGGCGTGACCAGGGCGGCGAAAAGCGCGCACGGCGCAAGATGAAAGCGCATGTGGCGCACCCAAAGTGGCGAAGACGGGAGCGAAGTACACAAAGGGGCCTGCGTCAGGGGCCTGCGTCAGGGGGCCTCCGTCGGTGGTGGAAGACGAATCCCAAAATCATGCAAATAGCATCCACAGCAAGCCATTGCCATAACCGACACACCAGCCGATATCGGCAATACAGCGTCGACACGCAAGCGTCGAACCGGCATATCTGCCGCCTTTCCAAGACGCAACTACGGGGCTGCGTGGAAATAACCGCCCCAGCGCGTGGTCACAGACCTGGTCGGAGCCGGTAGCCGGCCCAGGGAATAGCTGCCGCACCAGCCATCCGCCCGCGCGCTGCCTCCGCCCGGTCAATATGCCCGCCAACAGCGGATATGGTGCGGCCGCCCCTGGGCGCGGGCTACGCGCACCCTGGTGGTGTGAGTGCGGTGCGGTCCCAGTGGGCCAACACGTGCGGGTGCAGCGGGTTGGCCTGTCTGACCGGCCTGCCCGACGGGCCCCCCGAGTTCACGCCGACACGTCCAGTCATATTTTTCTCTCGCGTAAATTATATAAGTTTCGGGATCTGTAACTCGCTTCCTTTCGCGTAAATTACACAAGTTTTCGCTCGCGTAAATACATAACTTTCTCTCGCGTAAATTACATAACTTTCGAGATCTGTAACTCGCTGTTTCGGAGGTGTTTTGGCGGGGTGAAATCGATCGAATCAAGTTTGCAAAATTTGCTTCAAAACCTAATCAGACGCGCGTAGTGTTCCCGAACTGTCGTGTGGATTCTCCTGAGGACGAGGTGGTCGTCGGGCCCGTTACGGGCCGCGCGACCGGCACCATCGAGGCCCACCCGGTGCTCATCGTGGTCGACGAGAAGCGAGAAGGTGGAGGTGGCCAAGTGAGCGAGGAACAGACCTTGCCGTTCGACGTGCTGGTAGAGGCCAAAGAGTGGCTGGTGGGAGCAGTGGAAGCTGATCCCGAGCTGACGCAGACCGCTGCTTTGGCTGTGAGCGCCTACGCGCTCTTCGACATCGCCGAGTCGCTGCGCAAGCTGGTCGCCCAGAATTCCATGATGGTCGTAGATTTGGGAGCTGGACAGTCGTGAGCTTCAAAAGCTGGTTCCGGCGGCCCAGTGAGCCCAGATATGCCCTGGAACCCCGTGGTGGTGTCGTGGTCGTCGACGGTGGCCGTGTAGGGGTCGCGGTCGGTGGCTGGTGGCGGTGGCCGAGCCGGTGCGCGCGGCCTCGCGGGTGTGATCTGGCCCTGGGGGCCGGTGGTGATCGTGCGGCATCACGCGGTGGTGGGGGTTTGATGCGCGCTTCGGGTGGGCCGGTGGCCTGCCCGTCGCAGGGGGCGGTTTGCGCCGAGGCTGGCGCATCTTCGGGTGGGCCGGCGCGACATGGCCGGGCAAGACAGGTCATCTTCGCCGCACCGGTGATGCCCGGTTCGATCGTGGGCGTGAGGCGCATCGCCGGCGTGCTCTCTACCTGGTAGGTCACTCGGGCGCGGTACTGGCGCATGGCGGACCCCGCCGGTACCCAAGCCGATGGCTGTCAGCACCACCACCAGCCAGTGCGCAGCTCCTGCTGGGCGACGCCCCCAGGTGGTTGCCACGATCAGCGTTAGCGCCGCGATCACCGACAGGTCGGCCCACGACCACGGGCTGGGGGAGATGATCGCCTTGACGAGCAGATGACGATGTGGTGGGCGAACGCGATCAGCTGCGGCCACACCAAGCCGGTAGACGTGCACGCAAAGCGGCGCCGGTATCCGCGTGATCGGTCCCTGGTCGGCGACCAATACATCGGCGCGTTCCCCGATGGCGGCGGTGATCGGGTTCCAGATGATCAGCACGAGCGTGACGTGCGGCAGACCCAGCGACGGTTCGAGACGCAACAGCTTGGCGTGCCGGCCGCCCATCGTCACCGCGGTGCTGCCGGTGGCGATGGTGATCCACAACTGCCTCAGCACCCAGCGGCGGTACCGCTGCGTGATGCCCTGCCGGCCGGCGGCGGCACGGGTGGCGCCGGCGGCGACGGCGCCAACGGCGCCAACACCACCACCGGTGGCAGCGTCCTCACCGAGGCCGGCTTCGCCGGCAACGGCGGCACCGGCGGCACCGGCGGCAACGGCACCGGCACCAACGCCAACGGCGGCAACGCCGGCGCCGGCGGCGCCGGCGGCAACGGCGGCAGCGCCGTTGCCGGCAACGAGGCCGTCGGCGGCGCCGGCGGCGTCGGCGGCAACGGCGGGGTCGGCGGCAACGCCACTGGCACCGGCACCAACGGCAACGGCGGGGCCGGCGGCCAAGGCGGCAACAGCGCCAACGGCGGCGTCGGCAACAACGCCGGCACCGCCGGCAACGGCGGCGACGGCGCGGCCGGCACCGGCGGCAACGGTGGCACGGTGCTCAGCGCCTTGCAGTACACCGGCAACGGCGGCAACGGCGGCAACGCCGGCAGCGCCACCGGTACCAACGGCAACGGCGGCAACGGCGGCAACGCGGGCACCGGCGGCACCGGCGGCAACGGCGGCAACGCCGGTGACGGCGGCACGGGCGGCAACGGCGGCGACGGCATCGACGGCACCGGCGCCAGCGGCGGCACCGGCGGCAACGCCGGGGCCGGCGGCACCGGCGGCAACGCCGGCAGCGCCACCGGCACCAACGGCACCGGCGGCAACGCCGGCAACGCCGGCACTGGCGGCAACGGCGGCTCGGGCACCCCAGACACTGGCACCGGCGGCGGCAACGGCGGCAACGCCGGCAACGGCGGCAACGGCGCCAGCGGCGGCGCGGCCGGCACCGGCGGCACCGGCGGGACGGTCGGCGCCGCGGGCACCGGCGGCCAGGGAGGCGCCGGCGGCACCGGCGGCAACGCCACCGGCAGCGACACCGGCGGCGCCGGCGGCACCGGCGGCGTCGGCGGCCAGGGCGGCACTGGTACTAGCGGCACCAGCACCAACGGACCGACGGACGGCGGTGCCGGCGGCGTCGGCGGCCAAGGCGGCACCGGTGGCGGCGCCGACAGCGGCACCGCCGGAGACGGCGGCCAGGGCGGCCAGGGCGGCTTGGGCGGCTTGGGCGGCGACGCTGCCGCCGGCTCGGGCTTCACCGGCGGCTCCTAGCCGCTTGGGGCATGTGATCGACACTGTGCTGGCTATGCGGCTGCGCTGATCGCGATGCGGTGCAACAGGGTGCGCATGCCTTCGTGGAGTTGCTTGTGGTTGCGGTCGACGCGGGTGCGGGTCTTCGGGGTCGCCCTGGTCCGGGTCGGCGGACCCCGGCGAGGATCGGCGCGATGACCTGATCACGCAGGGCCAGCAGCGCGGCGATGGTGCGGGCGGGCTGGGCACCCGGTAACGGCGGGTCCGGCCAGGTGTGCCGATGAGCTATTTGCCGCGCGGTGCGCGCAGGTCGTCGGCGGGCCGGCGAACGGTGGAGGCCCGCTCGCTGGGCCCCGGGTCAGCGACCGGGCGTTACCGGCGGGGTCGGCGACGATGAACCCGTGCGGGGCGACGGCCAGGGCGCGCACGGCGGGCCGGGTGGCGCGGGTGTGGGCCTTGTTGACATCGACCCCGCCGCCGCCGGTGGCGCCGATCCGCGCGGGTGTCGGTAGCTGGTCGAGCACGCCGTCGGGCGGCAAGCCGACGTCGAGGCTCGAGCATGCTGGTGAACCGATCGAGGGTGCCGGCGACCCGGGTCACGATCTGGAGCAACTTCCCCAACACCCGGCCGGTGCGCACGGGTGTTGCACACCGCCGCCAAACGCGCCGCGTGCTCACCTGGTGGTGGTATTCCTTCATCGTCAACAGCCCGACGTGGACGGTGAACAGGGCCGGGTGGCACCGAGGTCTGTCGATCACGACTGCCCCACCAGGCGACAGATCCGCGCCGTGGCGGCGCGGTCGCTGCCGCACGCCGACCAAGATCGCCCACCCCGGGCCCGCCCAGCCGGACCCGGGGTGGGCTCCACGATGGTGTCAAACGCCCGCTTGATCACTGGCCCGGATTGCAAGATCAGGTGACGGCCGTAGTCGACCCGACGTCCTCGTGACCGTTTCGGATCACCTGCGCCCCCAACGGGCGGATCCCACACATCGTGATCGTCACATGCCCGAAAGTCGGGTCCATGATGGGAAACGGCTAGCGGTCGACGAACTGGCGGGTCTTGTCCAGGGTGGGGATCACCCCGGCACTGGACCGACTCACCTTCCACACCGTCGCCGGCGCTAGCTGGGGCCACCAGGATCACCAACACACCCACCCCGACGGCGCGCAGGTACCCGAGCCCAGCTTCGCGTCGAAGTCCCGCAACAGGGCGTATTCACATCCAGCGGCGGCCGCGATCCGACGCGCTGTAGACGATGCTGTCGGCGGCCACCAACACGCCAGCACCTGTAGGTGAGGCGTCCGACAGTATTCGATGGCTTCGCTGGCCTGTCGGCTCGCTCAGCGGGTGCTGGATTCGTCGGCTTGGCTCGACTGTCGGCTTGCTCAGCCGCCGGTGTTACCGATGCGCTCTACCCCGTTGCCGTTCCAGCGGAATTTCACCACGTCGTTTCAACGGCGGCACCGGCGTTCATCGGTGCGGCATCGTATCGGTGCGTCAAGGAATCGCGGCGTCAATCTCGTTGGCGCAACGGCCATTACGTCACCGAAAACCTGGACGAAGGGCGATCATCGAACAGAACGTCACGCGTGTGCGCGTTGACCATCGCCACGGCGTCGACGACCTGGCCCGTTTGGTCTGGGCGCCGACGTCGGATCCCGGCAGCACCGAGCGGTCCCTCGATTCAGCGGGCGCCTGGTCGAGCCACCTCAAGCCGTCTTTGGTACACGAGCCAGCGCATTTCGATTGGGCTTATCTCACGGTCGACCTCGAAGACGTCGAGGCCACTGACCCAGTCGGCGTACCAGCCCGTGGGCGGCCAAGCGCCTGCGGGCAGATGCGTTTTCTCGTAATCATATACGGAGTCGTCGGCGACGAGTTGAAGGGGTAGCTGGGCTGCCGCAGCGGACATCTCCTGCCGCGTGAAGATGCTTGTGTACATTTGCTGCCCGAGTTCACGCGCGGCCTGGTCGGGTGTGTAGTCTTGGCGCGCCAGGAAAGCGTTGAACACCAACCGTCCACCAGGAGCCAGGCAATGGGCGGCGAGTTCGAACAGGCCGCGCAGCTGCTGGGTCGTCCGGAAATCGGACACCACCTCGGAGAGCAGAATCAGCTGATAGTCCTGCCGTAGATCATCTGTGGTCGAGAAGACGTCACGCTGGATGACGCGCACGTCGAGCGATTCCCGTTCGGCGTCGCAGCGAATCATCTCGGCGAACTTCGGGGCCAACTCGACCGCGTCGACCGGGTGGCCACGTCGCGCCAAGGCCAGGGCGTTGCGCCCAGTTCCTGCGCCGATATCAAGCACGCGATGCGTTGTGGGATCGGCTGCTTTCTTCGCCAGGTCCCACACGCAAGCATCCGGTTCGGAACCAAACAATGGCGGCTCGCGGGTGCTAATCCAATTCTCATAGGCGCTCTCGACCGTCCACCATTGGGATTTGACGTTGTAGTTCAAGCCCGCGGATTGGGCAGCGTCGAACGAGATGGCGATGGTCGAACGCGGGGAAGCCGAGTAGGCCTCGGACAACTGGCCCACGAGCGCCACCCTGAGATCAGCAAGTTCTTCGACCGAAAACCTCCTGCCCACAACGGCGAAGATGGTGTCACACATCGTCACGTACTCGTCGATCATGCCCGGAACGGCAGGCAGCGTGATCTCCCCCGTGACCACCGATCGACGAGACAACCGCCGGGCCAAGGATTCGCGCAGCAGCGGCGTCGGATCGACTGATGTGCGAGGCAAATTATCCACAGATCTCTTCTACATGATCGAGCCGGCTTTTGCCGGGGAATTTGAACCAAGGAGGGTCCAGACCGTCAGCGCAAGAAATCTTTTCGCACGGAACTGGGGCGTGTCTGATAAATGTGCGGCCCAGGTGCGGACGGCGCGACGACGCGGCGCGGTAGACGATGGCGAGTTTGTCGTAGCGGGTGGCGACGAACCTCGACCGCATGCACCTGGTCACCCTTCACTACCACCGCCGCCGACAGCGCACCGACCGACTGAGCCACACCTGCGCGCACCGGCCGTGTATTAACACGACCCAAACCGGATCATCGCGCGTTCGCGCAGATCAACGCCAAAATCCGACGACCCGTTGCCCACGATCAGCGGAAGTCGGGTCTGGGGGCGGTCTCCCACGCCCGCCCAAGCTGGCGTCCCCCAACTGGCCTGTGGACGGCCGGCGATGGCTACCCCAGCAGTGACGGCACCACCGTATCAATCAGGTGCGGTCCGGGTTCGACGAAGGCGCCGCGCAGGGCCTCGGCGAACTCCTCGGCGGTGCTGACGCGACGTGCGGGAATCCCCACACCCTCGGCAAGTTTGACGGGCGGAGCCGTCCGGCGCTGACGGTGCTGGAACGCATGGGGTTGTTGGACGCCGCCGAGGACCGCAAGACGCGAATTCGCGGCTCTTCCGGACTTGGTCGAATTGCTGTACGGCGCAACCCAACCAGCGACCGAATACCTATTCGACGTCGGCATTGCCACCTTGGAGAACCGCGGCCCCGCGGTCGAGGTCACTTTTTGAGCTTGCGGACCGCGCCGATCGCCTTCAGCTGTTGCTCGGTGTCGGCCAGCCCTTCGGTGTTGACGTCGCTGATCGCCAGCTTGGCGCCCGAGCGGGCCAGCTCGACGGCCAGCGCCTGGCCGATACCCGAACCCGCGCCGGTGACCACGGCGACGTTGCCCACGAACCCGTCCATGAGCACCCTCCTCGCGTTGGCTCTCGGCCGAGGTTAGCCGGTACCCGGGGTACCGCGTGCACGGGCCCGACGGCGTTGGGCGTCGCAGCCACGCATCACGCGCGCGGCAGGCCCATCGCAAGAAAATCGAGACGCCACAGCGACTGAAACAGCTTGCGGCCGAAACTCTCCAAGTCGGCCAGATCACCTCGCCGCGCGCCACTTTGCGCCACGCACTCAGCGATCTCCCGGATGGTGCGACGGCCGTCGACGTGCTGCACGAAGGGCAACTGGGCCGGGTCGAGACTCATACGCCAATCCCGCCGGAAAATCTCGGCGCCGGACAGACCGCAACCTTTTCGCATCAGCGGAACATAATCGCGGGAGCCCTC
>NZ_JBKQQD010000293.1:0-7515 GCF_052144515.1 Mycobacterium sp.
AGTCAAAGACAACCCAGCAGGGCGTCAGTCGGCGCGAGAGTCACCACCGGCAGCGGACAGGCCAGCCCCATCATCAACCCATTCGGTTGAACACCATCAATGTCGGTGCCAGCTGGTAAGACAACGACATGCACCAGTTGCTGGGATATGCGCGGGTCTCGACGAGTGACCAGAGCCCCGCCGGGCAGCGCGACGCGCTTACCAAAGCGGGCTGTGAGCGCGTGTGGACCGAAGTTGCTTCGGGTATGCGTGCGCGCCGCCCGGCTCTCGATGAGCTGGTGGCCGTCGCGACGGCGGGGGACACCGTGGTGGTCACCCGGCTTGACCGGCTCGGCCGGTCACTGCCAGATCTGCTCAGCCTCATCGGGAATCTGACCGCCCGAGACATCGGCTTGCGATCCCTGTCCGAACAGATCGACACGACCAGAGCAACCGGGCGCCTGATATTGCATGTGTTCGGAGCGCTGGCGGAGTTCGAACGCGGGCCGGGTGGGCGGCCGCCCACCTGCATTGGCCGGACCCCGGCTCGATCACGCACGCGAGTTGGCCGCCGCCGGCGTGTCGGCAACTGAAATCGCTGACGTGCTATTGGTCGGCCGGTCCACCGTCTATCGGGCGCTAAGAACCGAACCGAGGAAAGTTACGGCCACCGAATGAGCGATCCAACCCTGGACGCGTTTGCCAGTTCTCTCACTCCGCCCCCGTTCGACAGAACCACCGTCAGAGATCGTCGGAAAATAATCGAGGACAACGTAACCGCCAAAACCTCCTCGGTGGGGTTCTACGAGTCGGGCTCCTGGACCCATGGGACCTCCATCAAGGGTCACAGCGACGTCGACTACATGTCGTTAATCCCTGAATACGCTCGGCCCGTTTTGCCGTCGACGGCGCTGTCCCGTCTCCGGGACGCGATCGTCGGAGCCCACTGGTCAATCACGGACGTACGGATCTCCAGCCCGACTGTGAAGGTCTCCTTCTACCAGCCCCCGAACTTCGAGGTCGTCCCGACCTATTACAAAGGCAAACAGGACGGTATCGACGTCTTCCGTATTCCGGGGCCAGGTGATCAATGGTTTGAGTCGATTCCGATGGCGCACAACGCTTTCGTAAACGAGGTCAACGATCAGCTCGGCAAGAAGGTGAAGACGCTGGTGCGACTGGTCAAAGCATGGAAGTACCAGCAAGACGTGCCGGTTTCGTCCTTCTACCTTGAAATGCGGGCCGTAAAATATGCAAGCACCGAGAGTGTCATCGTCTACGACATTGATCTCCGTAGGGTTTTCGCCGAACTCATCGGAGCGGGGATGCGCGAAATGAACGATCCACTCGGCATCGTTCCGCGGATCCCCGCTACATCTTCCGAAGCTAAGCGAATCATCGCCCTACGCCAGGCAGGCGCCGCGCTTGGTTACCTCCAAGCGGCTAACGCCGCACAGACCGCGGGCAACCAGTCCGACTACTGGTCCAACATGGCAGCGGTCTTCGGCCACATCAACTACCCCTACCCCACTTGGTGAAACCACATGTGCGACTACCGAACTGCGATTAGCGCCGAACTCCAGAAACTGGAGGAGGACATGCTGTACACGGAAAAGGCCCATTTCGTGGCAGCCGAGGAACTGAACGCCATCCACTTGTGGGTTGGACTAATCGCCACAGCCACAGCCGCGGGCGCTGCCGCGACCATCGTTGCCCGTAACTCGCCAGTGCTCTCCGGCAGCCTAGCGTTGGTCGCAGCGCTGGCCTCCGCAATGATCACGTTCGTTAAGCCCGACGCGAAGGCAGCGCAGCATCTGGCTGCGGCAAGGAGTTTAGGAGCCATCCGGGTACTCGCTCGGCAACATCGCGAACTCGACCTTCACCCCGGGCAACCCGAAAACCTCACGGCCTGGCGCGGCTACGTCACCGCGGTGGGAAAAGCCAAGAAAGAGGCTGACATCGCTGCGCCCTCAGTCAGTGATCGTCGATTCAATAGAGCCCGCAAGAAAATACAGGCCGGCCATTTCACCCACGACGCCGTCACCGAATGACATCAACGGGGATCAGCCGGTCGTGAGACAAGAAATGAGACGATGCGACCGGCGGGTATGGGTCAGAGGAGTTAGCCGGAAGTGGCTGTCTCATTTCTTTAGTAGTTTTGAGACTGAACCAGACCACCAGCCGTTCGATTGCCTCCACGCGCTTGCGGTTGATGACCTGGGTGTAGAGACCGGCTAGCGCAATCGTGGCTTGCCGCGTCCGCGAGCGGGGGGATGCTTCAGTTCCCCGCAAACCAGGCGGTGGTCACAGTGTGCGTCTGGGGAGGTGGGAAGTGGCCCGCCCCGAAACCACCGACTTTGACCGTCCACAGGGGGTGAGCACGGTCGACGGCCGGCACGGTGGTCCCTTCGAGGACGGCGATGTCCTGGCCGGGGCTGCAACCGTAGGCGGGGTACAAGCCGTCGTCTCGGCCACCCCAGGCACCCCCATTGCGCAGGCGGCATTCAGTGCCGTCGTCCAGAAGCAACCCGAACGGCAATGGCGTCGCCGGCGGATGCACAGCCGGCAGCGTTTCCGTGTAGGCCACGCGATGAAGCTCCCTGTCCCAGGGATCATCGCCACACAACAGAGTTCCCGCATTGGATGGCCAACACACGCCGGCACCGGCAGCGGAAGGTGCACAACGGTAAATGCCGGAGTCGACCGCCGCTGGCGATGCGTCGCAAGCGAAGACGTCGGTGATGCGGCTCGATGAAGGCACCGACGGCACTTCAAGGTAACCGTTGGCAGGTTGGCCGTTGACAACCGCCACTGCGGTAATGACCTGTGTTGCCGCGGGTGCGGCTGCGCTGGTAGGTGCGGCGACGGGGGGAGCAGGGGCCGGCGCGGCGCTGCTGATCGACGGGGCCGGAGGTGTTTCGACTCGGGTGGAGGGTGCGGTCGTAGGCGGCCGCTGTTGCCACGGGTGCCACACCAGCGCAACGGCTCCAACCAGAAGGAGCGCAACCACCGCGGCAGCACGGATAACCCATCGCCTTCGAGGCCTACCAAGCTGTTGGGGTTCGACGACGCCTTGCTTGGGACGGGATCGAGTGATGTCCCGAGGGGTTTGCTTGGGTGCTAATCGTGCGGGGGCGGTCGGCGCGGCGTGGGCTCGGCGGGCTGTCTCGGCTTGCTCGGCGAAAGCGCGGGCGAAGTCTACGCAGCGGGTAAATCGATCGGCGGGATCCTTGGCCAAGGCCGCCGCGAGCACAGGGTCGAGCCTGCCCAGTTCGGGTCGCGTGTCGGCGAGGGCAGGCACCGGCGCGTTGAGATGGTGGCTGATTACGACCGCCGGATTGGAGTGAGGGTACAGCTGCGATCCCGTCAAAAGGTGGTAAGCGGTAGCGGCCAGCGCGTACTGGTCGGCGCGCCCGTCGATGTCTGCACCCATCAACTGTTCAGGTGCGGCGTAGGCGAGTGTGCCGACAGTGAAATTGGTCGCGGTAAGTCCACTGATGTCTCCGAGTGGCCGCGCAATGCCGAAGTCGGCCAATAGGATCCGTCGCTTGCCGTCCTCAGGTTCGGTGAGCAGGATGTTGGCGGGCTTGACGTCGCGGTGCAACAGTCCACGTTTGTGGGCGTAGTCGAGTGCGTCAGCGATAGCTGTGACGATGGCGCACACGTCCTGTACTGGCATCCCGGCGGGGTAACGGTCTTTCACCAGCTGCCCGGCGTCGGTGCCCTCGACGTAGTCCATGGCGATCCACAGTTGGCCATCGAACTCGCCGCGATCATGTACCCCAACAATATTGGGATGCGACAACGTAGCGGCCAGGTCGGCTTCGCGATGGAATCTCTTACGGAACTCGGTATCCGCCGTCATCCCCTCAGAGAGGACCTTTAAAGCGTACTGCCGCGGCAACCTCGGATGCTGACCAAGATAGACCTCGGCCATGCCCCCCGACCCGAGTAGCCGAATGATTTTGTATCCGGCGAAAGTCGTACCGCTCCGCAACGGCATGGGCCGATGCTACATAGCAACCCCGTAGCTTTAGGGTGCAATCGCTTAGCTGGTATCAGCGCAGCTCCGTGGCTCCGGCGCAAGGCGTGGCATCCCTTCACTAGTTATACGCGGACTGGCTGGGGATGGGGGTGGTCGAAATCCCTAAGCCGCGACCATCCGCGACCATTAATGGGATCGGGCCAGCCCCGTGGGTCTTGGCATATGGGTCCGCGCTGTGCCTACGCGACGGATACTGCTAGTCGGAAGCGGAAGGGGTGTCGTGGTTGCAGCAAATGTCCGCGTCGGATCTATGTTCGGCAAGTACAAGCTCAACCGGTTGCTCGGGCAGGGCGGCATGGGTGAGGTGTACGAGGCGTACGACACCAGTAAGGACCGCACCGTCGCGCTAAAGATCCTGCGCCAAGAGCTCTCCAATGATGAGCTCTTCCGCAACAGATTTCAGCGCGAGTCCCATGCTGCGGCGATGCTCGAGGAGCCGCACGTCATCCCGATCTACGACTGGGGCGAAACCGACGGCAGTCTGTTCATCGACATGCGGCTCGTCCGCGGCCAAGACCTTCACGATTTACTCAAGCGAGGCCCGCTCGAGCCCGAACGTGCGGTCGCGATCATCCGTCAGATCGCGGCGGCCCTGGACGCCGCCCACGCCCAGAGCATGATTCACCGCGACGTCAAACCGCAGAACATTCTGGTCACCTCGACCGAAGACTTCGCCTACCTCATCGACTTCGGGATCGCGCAAAACCTCGATGACACTCGGCTGACGGTTGCCGGCTCGGCGATCGGGTCATTCGCCTACATGGCACCGGAGCGGTTCGAAGACCGGCCGACGACTTCGTCGGTGGACGTCTACTCGTTGGCCGCTGTACTTTATGAGGCCCTAACCGGCCAGGCCCCATTTACCGCCGGCGGCGTGGAGCAGTTGATCGCCGCTCACATGTCGGCGCCCCCGCCGCGGCCCAGCGTGGTCAATCCCCGCGTGCCGCCCGCCTTCGATGACGTGATTGCCCGCGGGATGGCCAAAGACCCCGACGACCGCTACGGCAGCGCGGGAGCGCTGGGCCGCGCCGCGCAACGCGCCCTGACCGGAGCATCCTCGTCCGGGCCCCACAGCGGACCCTTTGCGGCACAACCGGGTCCGGACAGCGCCGCCGGACCCGGGCTTTACGACGGTAGGCCTACTCGCCCGGCATGGCAAGCTGGCCAACAGACCCGCCAGGGCCGCCCGTGGCTGGTGCCGACGGTGATCATTGTCGCTGCCGCGCTCGTCTTGGGCGGTATCGGTGTCATCATCGGGTTGCTCGCCCAGCAGAACGATCATCCGCCCACCACCCTTACGCCGACGGCCGGCCCAACAGCAGTGTCGCCGACCTCCGATCAAGGCCAGGGCCCAACGTCGGTGCAACTAGTCCCACCACCAGTGCCCCCATCGCCGCCTCCACCCCCCTCCCTTGCACGCCCGCCGCTGATCCGCGGCCCTGATAACAGCGCCGGCCATGAGAGCTGCGACTATGGTTGGTCCCTCAACAACATCACCGGATGGGGCAGCCACGCCGGGCGGGGAACACCGGAGACATCGTGCTACTTCGCTGGCAGTGTGCTTACGTCGTATTGGAACAAGTACGGTAACTCCGGGCGGCAACTACGCACCGTATCAGCGCCGGGCGCCGTCGATTGCAACACTGTTGACGGAGCCGCGTGCGACGGATCGAACTTCGTAATGCAGTGCGCGGCTTATGGTTCCGACAACTGGATTACATGCAGTGGCGGCAACAACGCGCGGGTTTATCTCTACTGACGGTCGCATCGGCCCATGGGCAGTGCCCCCAGGTGCTGAGTCAACCAGTTGCTTATTTCGGTGAGATCTTTAGTTCCGTCGTCGAACGACCCCGATGTGGGCTGCACCGCGACCGCAACGGCCATCTGACCGGTCGGCATGGTCAGCACTCCCATCTGCCGCACCAGATATTGACCGGTGGGTGAGGGTCCCCAACCCCCCTTGAAGCGGATGTTGGCGATGCTGCCGAGACCCCAGCGCTGGTCGGGCTTGATCTGGCCCATCAGGTTCAATATCGGTGCGTCGCGGTTTTGGCATGCGACATAGGAAATGAATCGGACTTGGTTTACCAGCGCCCAGTCGGACTGGCCGAAAGCGGTGAACTCCAGGCGCACCTTCTTCGATTCAACTCGCGTGGGATCGCCGGCTTTTCCCAACACTTCTTCGACCTTGTGCGCCGCGGTGTCCGGATCGCCCAAACTCGCCCAGATCTTTTCGGCTGCTGCGTTGTCGGACTCTGTAATCGCGGCGATCATCGTGTCCGTGACCTTGGAGGAAGGCTCCTCTTGCAGCGCCGCGATGGTCAGCGGCACTTTCATGGTCGACCAAGCCTTCCCGATTTCAAAGTCTCCCAAGACAATTGGATCTTGATCGGAGCCAACGGCCTTGATGACAACACCAACCTGAGCGTTCAGCTTGTCCTTCAGCCGATCGAAGTCGGTGATGAGCGCCGAGAAGGCGCTGGGTGCCGATCCCGGCATAGCCGTTACCTTGGGCGGTGCTGCGGGAACAGTGGTGTAGTGCGTCGACGGCTTCGCCGCCGGCGGCGAGGACCGAGCGGCCAAGCGGTGCCCGATCACGACACCGCCGGCCATCACGATCGCTATCAATAGCAAAGCAATAACGGCCGCGATCGAAGAGCCGCGCCCTGGCCGCCAAAGGAGCCAGCCCCGCCCCCCGGGAGCCGCCGCATGGCGCGCCCGCTGGACCCCATCGGTGTCAACCCGCCCGCGGCGCATATCGGTAAAGTCTCTCTGCTAGTGAAAGTCGTTACGTTCTCGTCGGCGACGATTGTCCAGTTAAGCGTGCGATAGATCTGGTACTCCAGCCGGATTCCTATGTAGTCGCCCGCGTCACCGTCTGCCGTGACCACGCGATCGACCGCTTCTCGGATATGCGCCGCGGCAGATCAAGCTTTGGGACGATCTCTGAGACGCCCAGAACATTAGTTCTGCGAAACTTAAGATTCGCCGCGACCTAGCGGAAAGCCCCGCCCCAATCCTTGCACCCATCACAGGGCCTACCTCGAAGTGATAGTCGCCCGCGCTGCCGACGTCGGCAGCGAATTGAACGAACTTCTCGACGGCGGCGAACAATGATGACTCACAACGGCCCGACCCGCGCCCGGTTCCCCCGCGGCGCGAATACAGTGTGATTCACGCGGGTTTGTATCTTTGAAAGGCGCAGCCATGTCCACATCGCCCGGTGGCGAGACCACAATCACTGAGAACGCGAACCACGAGCATGTCCCGAGTCGCGTGGAATTTTGGTGACGATCCACGGTGAACTCTATGCGGCGGCACCGACAGTGTCGGTGTCGGGATTGGCGTGTCGGTGTAGGGCGTGGACGAGCTGGGGCATCTGCTTGTAGCCCTTGATGCGGCGGAAGGACCGTTCGGCGTTGAGCATGCCGGCCGCAGTCCAGCGCAGCACCATCTGCCCGTCGCGCCAGCGGGTGACGTTACGGTTGGTC